>JASEHP010000120.1 GCA_030018605.1 Thermodesulfovibrionales bacterium | reverse complement strand
TTCATGATTCAACAGAAGAAGCTTCGGTTACCATGTTAAATGATTTGACACGACCAGAATAAAATGAGGAATAAAATTGATTAGAAAAAATGCATGCTGTCGAAGGTAAACACTGACAGGTTTACCGCTCCCAAAAATCTAAAAAGTCAATGCCTTGCTCATTATAATTCCCTGAACTCTGCTGCATCTCTTATGCCTATCTCTCCCTGCGAGCCGTCTTTTAAATTTTTCCACTTAATCATGCCTGACTGCAATTCGTCATCACCGATTATAAAGACATAGTTTGAGCCGAGTTTGTCAGCCCTTCTTAGCTGGCTTTTTAACGAGACGTTGTCATAGCCGAGTTCAGCTTGCATGCCCTTTGACCGTAGTTTTTCAGCAATCAAAAGTCCTTCAGTACTTGCTTTACTGCCGATTGCGGCTATAAATACTTTTGGTGACAGAATGCAAAATTCAGGATTCACATTTTTGATTATTTCAACAAGTCTTTCCATGCCGATTGCAAAGCCTATAGCAGGCGTTGCAGGGCCTCCGAATTCCTCAACAAGCCTGTCGTATCTTCCTCCTGCAACAACTGTTTTCTGAGAGCCGAGATGTTCGCTTGTTATCTCAAATGTTGTCCTTGTGTAATAATCAAGCCCTCTGACCATGCTGGGGTTAACATTGTAAGTGATGTGAAGGATATTCAGGAGCGATAAGAATTCTTCAAAGTGCGACTGGCAATCCTTGCACAGATAATCCGTTATCTTCGGAGAGCCTTTTCTTAGTTCAGTGCATGCGCTGCTTTTGCAGTCAAGAATTCGCAGAGGGTTATTAATGTATCTTCTGTTGCAGTCCGGGCAGAGGTCTGCAACCTTGGCAGAGAAAAAACTTACAAGCGCTTTTTTATAATCAGGTCTGCATTTTTCACAGCCTATGGAATTAACCTCAAATTTAAGCTCTTTTATCCGAAGTCTTTCAAGGAAGAGTTTGAGCATGGAGATAATCTCTGCATCAAGTTTCGGCTCGGCTGCTCCGAATGCCTCAACGCCAATCTGATAGAACTGCCTGAATCTTCCTTTCTGCGGCCTTTCATATCTGAACATAGGGCCTGAATAAAAGAACTTCTGAGGAGAGGGTAAGTTGTAGAGATGGTTTTCTATATAACTCCTCACAACAGGAGCTGTGCCTTCTGGCCTCAACGTGATGCTCCTGTCAGCCCTGTCAGGGAATGTATACATCTCTTTTTCAACAATGTCTGTTGTCTCTCCGATGCTTCTTACAAATATATCCGTTGACTCTATTATCGGGACACGGATCTCCTGAAATCCGTATGCGGAAAATATTTCCTTTGCTGTTGATTCAGCCTTCTGCCAGATATATATGTCAGGCGGGAGTATGTCATGGACGCCCTTCAGGGCACTGTATTTCACTTTCTTTTCCTCATCGCGTTACTTACTTATAAGGCATGTCTGCCTTCTTCAGAAGTCTCTCCTTCTCTTTCCTTATCAAATTCAAGCATTCTTAGATGTCCCTCTATCAGTCTCTTTAATTCCTCTTTGAAATGACGCCTGATCCCTTTAAGGTCAACAATGTCTTCATGTATTTTTATAACCTTTTCCTGAGTCTCTTTTAACATGGTCTCTGCGCGCATCTCTGCCTCTCTTACCAGCAGTTCCGCCTCTTTCCTTGCATTTGTTTTGTAGTCCTCAACCATATTCTGGGCTGTTATGAGCGTTTCTCTGAGTGTGGATTCCATGTCCTTAAACTCTTTGATCTGGTTTTCAGCCCGCTGCACAGCCTCCTTGAGAGAGGCATTTTCTCTCAGGAGTTCCTCCATCTCTTCGCGTATCACTTCAAGAAATGCATATACCTCTTCAACATCAAATCCCCTGAACTTCATCGGGAACTGTTTTTGCTGGATGTCAAGCGGTGTAATTCTCATTTTATCCACCTCCTAATTTATAGCCAAGTTTTATTAAAGACTTTATGAGAAATAACTGCGTAAATATAATAACAAGAATTACTATCAAAGGTGAAATATCTATCGGGCCAAGCCTGTAGCCGATAAGCCTTCTTGTGGGCCTGAACGCAGGTTCAGTAACCGCATGGAGAAACCTTACAATAGGATTATAGGGGTCAGGATTTACCCAGCTTATTAACGCTGCAATAATTACAACCCATTTATAAACCTCAAGGACAATGTCAAGTATCTTTGCAACCGCAATAATTAAATCACCAATGATAAACATTATTCCCTCCTGCCAAGCTCCTCTGCCCGTTTTTTTGCCGCTTGAAGAGCATCTGCCACTAATCCTTTCAGCCCTTTGTCTTCAAAGACCTTCAATCCTGCCGCTGTTGTGCCTCCGGGAGATGTTACTATTTCCCTTAGTCTTTCGGGAGGCATCCATGTTTCAAGGAGACTTGCCGTGCCGAGCAGGGTCTGTATTGCAAGCTCGGAGGCATTTTCTTTACTTAGCCCTGATTTTACTCCGCCTTCAATCATTGCCTCAATAAAAAGAGCTATGAATGCGGGCCCGCTTCCCGAGAGCGCTGTTACTGCATTCATATATTTTTCAGGCAGCGTGAGGACTTTCCCTATAGACATGAATATTTCCCTTACAGGATTGATGTCTTTATCAGAAAAACATTCGCACAGAGACATGACTGACATAGCCTCGTGCACAAGGGCAGGGGTGTTTGGCATTACCCTTATTAATTTTTTTGTATTGAGCTTTGACTGAAGGTATGAAAGCGTTATCCCTGCTGCAATTGAGACAACTGTTTTATCATTAGTTACAGCGCTATCTATATCCTCAAGAACCTGCTCTATGACTTGAGGCTTTACTGCGAGGATTATTATATTGCACGAGGACGCAACCTCTTTATTGTCCTGCGTTGTCTTGACGCCATAGGTCTGCTCTAAATACTCTCTCCTATCTTTTCTCGGTTCGGACACAATTATTTCACTTTGACCCTTTGACGCTTTGACGCTTTGAATCATCCCTTTTATAATGGCTTCTGCCATATTCCCGCCGCCGATAAAACCCGTCATTGCGCCTCCTTGTGACAGTACTTTCTTTCCCCGAATATCGCTGTTCCTATCCTTACCATTGTAGCCCCTTCCTCTATTGCAACCTCAAAATCATTTGTCATGCCCATGGACAAGTCTTGTAACTCGCGACTCGTAACTCGTGACTCGTTAATAGCATCCCGTAATGCGCGTAGTTCGCTAAAATAAGGCCTTGCTTTTTCCGGGCTTTCAAAGAAAGGCGGGATTGTCATAAGCCCCTTGATGCTTAGATTTTTCAGTTCGCTGATTTTCTTAATTAATCCAAACAAATTATCCTTTGATATTCCATACTTGCTTGTCTCATCTGAAAGTTTTACTTGAAGTAAAATCTTCTGTGTTTTTCCTGCTTTTTTGGCATGTTTATCAGCAATCTCAGCGAGTTCAAGCGAGTCAATGGAGTGAATCATTTCAAATAGTTCAACTGCTGTCTTTGCCTTATTCTTTTGAAGGTGTCCGATCAAATGCCACTCAATCCCATTATTCATAACTCGTAACTCGTCACTCATAACTTTTGTCTGTGCTTCCTGCACTTTGCTTTCTCCGAATATCCTTAATCCTGCATCCATCGCTTTTTTTATCTGTTGTATGCTTATCGTTTTTGTTACAACAATAAGTTTTATATCTTCAGGTTTTCTTCCTGCTCTAATCGCCGCGTGAGAAATTCGCCTGTATATTCTGCTTATGTTTTCAATAAGTTGAGTATCAATCATGCCAATGGCTCTTAGAGTTGACATTGATGTTTACAAGTGTATTATATTTGATAATGTCAAAGCAAGAGATTGAAGGGCTGGAGAATAGCCTCGCGTATCATTTTAAAGACAAGGGGCTGCTTTTAGAGGCTGTTACCCATAAGTCATTTCATCACGAAAATCCTGATAAGGCTTCATCTTATAATGAGAGGCTCGAGTTTTTAGGAGACTCAGTTCTGGGGCTTGTGGTTGTGGAATACCTATTTAAGATCGAAAAGTATTATTCAGAGGCAATAATGGCAAAAATAAAATCATATATTGTGAAAGAGGCAGTTCTGTCCGATGCTGCAGAGAGCATATCGCTTGGAGCATACCTCAGGCTGGGGAAGGGAGAAAAGGAAACCGGAGGCAGAGGTAAAAAATCCATACTTGCAGATGCCATGGAAGCGGTATTCGGCGCTATATATATTGATGGAGACTATGAGCGTGCGAGGGATGCGATATTAAGGTTTTTACGGGAAAGGATTGACACAGCAATATCATCAGAGCAGTTTTTTGATTTCAAAACAGACCTTCAGGAAGAAAGCCAGCTAAGGTTCGGGATTCTGCCCCGCTACGTGACAGTGAAGCAGGAAGGCGAAGAGCATAAGAAAATTTTTACAGTTGAAGTCTATATTAAGGGAGACAGGCTCGGCAGAGGCAGAGGCAAGAGCAAGAAGGAAGCTGAAACCAATGCTGCAAAAGAGGCATTATTTAAAATAAAAGCGCCGGAATAATCTCTAAAAAAAGGAGAAATCATGGAAGCTATTGAGTGCATCAAAACAAGAATGAGTATCAGAAAGTTTAAGCCCGACCTTGTGCCGAATAGTGTGCTGACCGAGATAATTAACACTGCACAATGGAGCCCTTCGTATAAAAACAGCCAGCCGTGGGAAGTTGTTATTGTATCAGGGAAAAAGAAGGAAGAGTTATCCGGCATTCTTATCAGGCTTCTCAAAGAAGGGGAAGCGCCTCAGCCTGACATGCCCGAAGCGCTATCATGGCCTCCGGATATAGCGGAGAGAATCAACGAGACCATGAAAAAAAGAGGCGCTTTGCTCGGCGTAGATTTGAACAGCCCCGAGATAAAGAAAAAATCCAAAGCCGCGAATTTCCGTTTTTATGGCGCTCCGCATGGAATCTTTCTTTTCCATGACTCATCTCTCAACGAATGGTCTATATTTGACGCAGGGCTTTTTGCCCAGAGCCTTATGCTTGCCGCGCACGCACACGGTATCGGCACAGTGCCACAGGCGTTTCTTACCGACTATTCGTTTGAGGTAAAGCAATTTCTCGGTATTCAGGAATCAAAGAGGCTTGTCCTCGGCATCTCAATCGGCTATCCTGATACCGAGAATCCGATTAACACTTACAGGACTACGAGAGTGGAGACAGACAAGATACTCCGGTGGATTGAGTAGTCAGGTTTATATTAATTGTTGTCAACAAATAGAATTGTCCGGTTATAGAGCAAATAAACTGTCCGGTCTGT
>JASEHP010000011.1 GCA_030018605.1 Thermodesulfovibrionales bacterium | reverse complement strand
GCATTACACGCACAAGCGTCTGCGCTCGGCATATCACAGTCTCAGATCAAATCTTCCTTACCTGTTTACATACCAGAAGTATCCAGAACTGAATATCCCGAATACGACCAATGCACTGGATGGGACTTTTGCGCACCTAAAGGGATTGATTCAAATCCATCGGGGTCTGAAGATTGACTTGAAGCGTAAATTAATCCTCTCCATACTCCAAAACAGACACCGAAAAAAGTAATTATGCCTAATATTCAGTCCGCTGCTTTCGCTTTTCCAAGTCCTGAGTGTGTTTTTCACGATCTTCCTGAAGATGTTTCTTGTATGCAGCTATGTGCTTTTGTAATGAAGGTATATTCATTGAATGACCCCCTCACCTCATAAGATTACTTACGAGTTTTATATTTTAAAGTAATATAAATTACTAAAACCTGATGAAATCGAACATGGGCATTGTACCTGCACCTAATACCTCTTCTCCCTCTTAACCACCTTTCCGGTTAAGCATCATGTCCCCATTATGCCCACATCCACAGAACATGTCCCAAAAACCTCAAAACTTGGACACGTTTTTAGAACATCTTATCCGACCCTTTCAACTCCCCTGAACAACAAAACCTTTTCTCTCTCCGCAGCTTTCAGCATTTCGCTTGTAAACCCTTTCTTTGAAAACAGAGCAAAATGCTTTGATGTCCTGCTGTTGCCCCACTGCACCTTTTCTGCCTTTGTTTTGAGTTCATCAAGTATATTTACACCAACAGGCTTTCCAGTCCATTTTACCTCTGCAAAGAGGATGGCGTTTTCGTCCTCGTTAATCCCGACAATATCTATTTCAGCATCCTTTATCCACCACCTGCCAACCTTGTTGAACTTTAAGCCCTTCGGAAGTCCTTTTTTGACAAATGACCGGCAGACCTCCTCATAGGTCTGGGAAACGAAGATATCAAGCCCAGGCCTGATCTTATTCTTGATAACATAATCAGTCTCACCCTCCTCGATAAAGCTCTTGTTCGGGAAGACGTATTTGAACCAGAACCTGAAATAATTATCATCGAGCATGTAGATACCCTTTTTGCTTTTTTCATGGGACTTCTCGGTAACTGGCACCTCTCTTTTTACGATCCTCAGATCTGTCAGAACTGAGAGGTATTTTCCGACGACATTTTTTTCGAACCCTGTCTCATTGATAATCTCGCCTGCCCTTGCCTTGCCCATCGAAATAGCCCTGATTATCGAAAAATAGTTCCTCGGCTCACGGAGTTCCTCCTTCAATATGAATTCAGGTTCGCTGAAAAGGTATGCATTGCTGGCAAATATCTTCTTCCTGATATTAGTCCAGAGGTCAGAATCAGGGTCGAACTGGAGGAGATATGCAGGAGTTCCGCCAAGGACTGAGTAGATATACATGAAATCTTCATCAGACATCCTGGGGAAGAACTTTTTTGAATGCCAGAAGCTGAGAGGCTCGATGATAAGCTGGCCTGTCCGCCTGCCGAATAAAGGAGACTTATAGCCAAGGACATCAGTCTCCATCATGCCTATGCTTGAGCCAAGGAGGATGAGGAATATCCCCGAATCTTTAAGACCTTCATCCCACCCCTTCTGGAATATTGAAGGGACAGCCTTGTTTGCCTCTATAAGAAAGGGGAATTCGTCTATCGCAAGCACAACCCTGCCCTTGCCTTTGATGTATGTGAAAAAGTCGTGCCAGTTGCCGAATCCCCGCGAAAGCAAAAACTCGTCTTTGTAAAGAAGGCCGACCTTTTCAGAAAGGAGACTGAGTTGTTCTTTTTCAGGCGCCTTGTCAGCGAGAAAATATATATGAGGAATGTTTTTGAAGAACTGCTTGACGAGCTCGGTCTTGCCTACACGCCTTTTGCCGTAGATAACAATGAATTGTGCCTTGCTGTCTTTATAGGCTGAGTTCAGAGCCTCAAGCTCTTTTCCCCTGTTAACGAACATCCTCACCTCATAAGATTACTTACGAGTATTATACTTTAAAGTAATATAAATTGCTAAAGATAGAAAAAAAGGGCAGGAGAAATCTCCTAACCCTTTGATTTTATTAAGTGAGCCGTGGAGGATTCGAACCTCCGACCCGCTGATTAAGAGTCAGCTGCTCTACCAGCTGAGCTAACGGCCCGACAAATGCGTTATAGCGCTTATCGAGTTATTGCGCTTATTGCGATTATCCTCTCGTAATCTTCCTTTCCACTATAACGCGCAACGCTATAACTCACAACGCTATTTAAAACGCGCCTGAGAGGATTCGAACCTCCGACCCTCGGCTCCGGAGGCCGATGCTCTAATCCACTGAGCTACAGGCGCATGGGGTGAGTGAGGGGACTCGAACCCCCAGCCCTTGGAGCCACAGTCCAATGCTCTGACCATTGAGCTACACTCACCAAATTGCGTTATAGCGTAAAGCGTTGTGCGTTGTTTTTATTATAAACCCTATAACGCGATAAACGCTATAACTCAGAACACTATTGGCGCGCCTGAAGGGATTCGAACCCCTGACCCACTGCTTAGAAGGCAGTTGCTCTATCCAACTGAGCTACAGGCGCACATGGTCGGGGCGAGAGGATTCGAACCTCCGGCATCCTGCTCCCAAGGCAGGCGCGCTACCAGGCTGCGCTACGCCCCGAAAAATAAAAAAATGCAAAATTTAAAAATAAAAATTCAAAATAAAGGAATTCCTCCATTTTGAATTTTGCTCCTCCCGAGGCGGATTGATTTTTTTTAATACTTCAGAATGTCCAGATAATCGGCGTTATCTTTCTCATCTTCGCCTCTTGCATTGAGTTTTCTCTGGCTCAGGTCACTCATTGCCTTGCTTTTGCTGCCTTTATACAAAGGGTCTATCTCTATCGCCTTTGTGATAGCTAATGAGGCGTCGCCGTATCTGCCTTTTGCGTTATAGCATAGCGCAAGCCCGTAGTATGAAGGATAGAAATCAGTCATCCTCTTCAGCGCTTCCTTATACGCATTTATTGCCTCGTCATATTTCCCGAGCCTGTAATATACCCTGCCGAGATTGTAATATGCCTTCTCAGGGCTCCTGTAAATGAGGTTTGAAAGCGCCTTGTTATAGGACGCTATAGCCTCGTTGAATTTTCTGCTCTTCTCGTACGCGAAGCCGAGATTATTATGAGCCTCTGAAAAATCAGGGGCAACGCTTACAGCCTTCTGAAAGAATTCTATTGCCTTCTGAAAATCCTCGAATTTCAGCAGGTATATTATCCCAATGGCATTAAGAACCTCCTTGTCCTCGGGATTAAGCTCGTACGCCTTTCTGAACTCGATGAACGCTGGCTGCACATTATTTTCATTAAGATATGAAACGCCGAGTTTATAATGGGCAGTCGCCTTCTGCACGTTCTCCACGCTCGTTGTCGCGCAGGAGCCGACGAAAACAGCCATAAATAAAATCATCAGTTTTTTCATGGGTTCTATTTTAACATAAAAATCAATATAATTTTTCTAAAGCTTCTTTTGTAATTTTATATGTTTCATCCCATGTAAAATTTTTTACGTCAATCTCAAACCCGTCCTGTCGTAGACTCGACTCTCCGAGAAGAAACCTCACCTTCTTGCCAAGAATATTATACAGCCCGAGTATCTTCTCTCCTGAAACCCCTGTGTTTTTTGAGAAAGCCACATGGACTCTTCCGCTCATATCCGTGATATCGGTAATAAGCAGTTTCTTTGCCGTTATTTTAAGCTTCATTACATCACAAAGATTTTGAACTTCGGAAGGCATCCGGCCGAAACGGTCGTTCAGTTCTTCAATCAGGGCATCAAGGTCTTCATGGTGCTTTGCCGATGCTATTTTTCTGTAAATGCCCAGCCTCAGCGTAACGTCTTCAATAAACTCATCGGGAATAAATGCCGAGATTTTAAGGCTTATGCGCGGCTCTATTTCTTCTTCAGTCTTTATCCCTCTTAGTTCGGAAACTGCGCTTTCAAGCATTTCTATATACATATCAAATCCCACTGCATGAATGTGGCCGGACTGCTCATGGCCGAGCAGATTCCCTGTCCCCCGTATCTCAAGGTCTTTCACCGCAAGCCTGAAGCCTGCGCCAAGATAATTCATATCCTGAATAGCCTGAAGCCTTTTCTTTGCCTCATCCGTCAGAATATCTTCGCCGGGGATAATAAAATATGCGTATGCCCTGACATTGCTTCTGCCGACGCGGCCTTTCAGTTGATAAAGGTCTGCGAGTCCAATCATGTCCGCCCTGTTTATAATTATCGTGTTTGCATCAGGTATATCAAGCCCGGAGCCTATGATAGTTGTTGAAACAAGGACATCTATCTCTTTATTGATGAATCTCTGCATTATCCTTTCAAGCTCCTTCTCGTGCATCTGCCCGTGAGCAATAGAAACCTTTGCAGCAGGCACAAGCTGCCTGACGTGAGTGAAAACCTTTTCCATGTCATTAATCCTGTTATGTACAAAATATACCTGTCCTCCCCTCTCAATCTCTCTTTCTATCGCATTCCGTATAAGCTCATCATTGAATGCTGAGACTACGCCCTTTACCGCAAGCCTTTCCTCCGGCGGCGTTTCAATAAGGCTCATCCCTCTTATGCCTGACAGCGCCATATTAAGCGTCCTCGGTATCGGAGTTGCGCTCAGAGTCAGCACATCAACACCCTTTTTGATCTCTTTGATTTTCTCCTTCTGTGCAACACCAAAACGGTGTTCTTCATCGATTATTAGCAGACCAAGATTATGGAAACCAATATCTTTCCTTAGCAGCGTGTGGGTTCCTATCAGGATGTCAATCTCTCCTTTTGCGGTCCTGCGTATAGTCTCTGCCTGCTCTTTTTTTGACTTGAATCTGCTCAGATAATCCACTGTGACAGGAAACGCAGAAAACCTCTGACTGAATGTCCTGTAATGCTGGTCGCATAAGAGTGTCGTAGGGACGAGAACCGCAGCCTGCCTGTTGTCATAAACTGCCTTGAATGCCGCCCTCATGGCAACCTCTGTTTTTCCGTAACCTACATCTCCGCACAGGAGCATGTCCATCGGCTCTTCTGACTCCATAGCAGTCTTAATCTCTTCTATTGCCTTTGTCTGATCGGGCGTTTCGTCATAAAGAAAAAAATTATCAAATTCACTGTGCAGTTCTGAATCTGCGCTAAATGAAAACCCTCTTGAACCCCGCCTTTCTGCATAGAGTTTTAGCAGCTTTGCCGCCATCTCTTTTATCCTCTTGCCTGCCTTCTCCTTAGTCCTCTGCCATGTCTTTCCACCGAGTCTGTCTATCTTCGGAACAATACCCTCTTCAGCATAATACTTACTTATCCTCTCTATTCCATAAAGCGGAAGATAAAGCCTGTCGCTATTAGAATACTCAAGAACCATGAGGTCTCCTTCATAGCCTTCTATTGTCTGCCTTACAAGACCCGTGAACTTCCCGATTCCATGGTCCCTGTGCACAATAAAATCTCCGGGAGACAGGTCATCCAGTGATATAAGAAGTTCCGATACTTTTGATTTTTTTATCGGCCTGAAGGCAGGCCTTTCGCCGAAGATTTCTTTTTCGGTAAGGATTAGAAATCCCGGAAGAAAAAATCCTGACGACAGTTCTCCGACAGTTATTGATATATTCCCTTCATACTCAGCAATGTTTTCTTTCGTAACAAGAGGCGCAATAACATCGTTATTCATAAAAATATCTCTCAGCCTCTCAGCCTGCCCTTTTGATGCCGCAACCATAACCACACTGTTATCCTTTATTAATACTTTAACTGCATCAGGAAGCTCATAAATGGATTTTCTCTCGCTGTGATATATGCCGTAACCTGCCATTGCAAGCATCCCGGCATCAATCCCCTCTCCCGCAAAGGAAAATTTTGAGAGCATAACAGCGCCTTCAGGAAAATCACATGGATGCTGAATGGAATCAGAGTAAAAACAATTTGCACCTTTAAATACTGAGAAGATGTTGCCGGCCTCTGAATGTTCCGCTGCAGGCAGGACAGCAAATTCTTCGATCTTTCTTATTGATTTTTGTGTGCTTACATCAAACATCTTTATTGTCTCAATTACATCTCCAAAAAACTCTGCTCTCAGCGGATTTTCTCCTGTTGAAGGGAATATGTCAAAAAGCCATCCCCTGCGGCTGAACTCTCCGTGTTCAACAACTATCGGGACATGTTTGTATCCAAGATAAACTAACTTCTGCTCCAGCGCGTCTCTGCTGATTTCAAGATACGGCTTCAGTATCAGAGCGCTGTTTTTTAACTCGCTCACCAAGCAAAGCGGGGTTTTCGCAGCATCATTTGAAGTTACAACAGAATCGCCGTCTCTGAACCTGTAAACTACATCCGCCCTTTTTCCGCATACATCAGGCCCGTCAGGCTCAGGAAGAAAGAAAATGCTGTTAGTCTCATGCAGGTGAAGAATAGACTTGAAAAACAATATATCCCTGTACAAAGCCTCTGCTGTTTCTTCTATTGCTTCAACCATAACAAACGGCTTTTCCTGCAGTGCAAGAAAAAGCGCCATGGAAGAGCCTGTGAGATTATAGATGCGGGAGGAAGACGCAATACTTTTTATTCTATCTAAGAAAGGTGTGAAAGCCATCTCTGAAGTTACAGTTTTTTTATTTTCTCAATTAACTTTGTAGTAGATATGCCCTTGACATAAGGAAGGCTGTGGGTCTCATTTGCAATATCAGAGCCGACAATATCCTCTTTCTTCCAGTCACCGCCTTTGACAAGGATATCGGGCTTGAGCAGTTTAATCAGCTCATAAGGAGTTTCTTCATCAAACATGGTTACATAATCCACCATCTCAAGAGAAGACAGGACTTCAGCCCTCTGGACTTGTGGATTGACAGGCCTTCCGGGTTTTATCTTAGAAACAGATTTATCCGAGTTCAAACCAATGACAAGCACATCTCCGAGCGCCTTTGCATCTTTGAGATACCTCACATGACCTGCATGAATGATGTCAAAACAGCCGTTGGTAAAGACAACCTTTTTGCCTTTAGTCTTGAGGCTGTCAAGTTTTGCCTTTAGTTCATTCCAGTTTAGTATCTTTTTCATAATCCTTAGCTGTCGGCCTTAAGCTTTTTAAAATCAATAAATCCTTAACCTATTCACCTTTTTTATCATCTCCCTTGCCTTTTCTAATATCGCCCTGTCTCCTTTGTAGCTGACCTTACATATGGCTTCATCAATAGGAAACCACGATGCATCATTAACTTCTTCATCATGGTCGCTGGTGCTGCCGTTTTGGTATTCCATCAGATAGAAATGCACAGTCTTTCTGCACCTTGCGTTTTCCTCTTTTATATAATACCAGTAAGAAGTGTCTCCTATCTTCTCAATTATCCTGCCATTAAGGCCTGTTTCTTCCCTGACTTCTCTTATGGCAGTTTCCTCAGGTTTTTCACCTCTGTCAATAATCCCCTTGGGAAGACACCAGACACTCATATCCCTCACTGCGACAAGGGCAACCTCTGCTGAATTATTGCCCGGCCTGAATATAACACCGCCGGAAGAGACCTGATTTTTTATTGTAGCCGGTTTCATAACCAAATTTAAAATTCAAAATGCAAGATTAAGGAGTTTATGAATTTTGATTTTTGCATTTTAAGGTATTGTCTTCCCTGAGATAAACCTCATTATATCATTATAAAAAGCAAAAACCATTAGTGTGATAATTATTGCAAGCCCTATTCTCTGGGCTATCATCATTACTTTTTCGCTCAATGGTTTCCGCCTTACGGCTTCGATGCCGAGAAACAGTATATGCCCTCCGTCAAGAATAGGGATCGGCAAAAGATTAAGCACGCCAAGATTTATGCTTATCACAGCCATGAACAGAAAGAAGTTCATGATTCCAAGTGATGCCTGCTGTCCGGCCATCTGGAATATCATTATAGGCCCGCCCAATGTTTCAGCCGGCACAATCCTCTGTATGAGCTTAACAACTCCAACAAATGTGAGTACAACCATGTCCCACGTTCTCTTAACCCCCAATGACGCTGCCTTAAGAGGATTATATTTTTTTATTAGATTGTTACCTGCCGGCACTATGCCTATCAGCCCGATATGTTTCTCAGCGCCGTCAGGATATTTGAAAGTCTTTTTTTCAGGGGTTACAGTCAATTCTAGAAAATTTTCATCCCGCTTTATTTTAAGTCTGAGCGATTTTTCAGGACTTCCATGTATTATTGCCGTCATATCATGCCACGTTTTAATGGGAGCGCTTTCTATCTCCACGATTCTGTCGCCTTTCTTTATGCCGGCTTTTTCAGCAACAGCGTTTTTCATTACCTCTCCAACCTCGGGATACAAGAGAGGCATAATGCCAATATCCATAACTTCTGTATTTTCACCGAATATATTTTTAACCATTTTCTTTTCAGGAGTTACGGGAAGCTCAATGATTTTTCCTTCTCTTTCTATTTTGAAAAGAAGCTTCTCACCGCGGCTTTCATTTACAGAAACATCTATGTCATCCCATCCAAAAACAGTCTTGTCGTTAATTGCCGCAATCCTGTCGCCGGTCATGAGTCCGGCTGCAGCGGCAGGAGAATTTTCCATGACTTTCCCGGCATAAGGCTTTGGCACTGGGACGCCTGATAGAAATACGACAAAGAAGATAGCAGCGGCAAAAAACAGATTAAATACAGGGCCTGAAAAAACTATCAGGAATCTTTTCCATACAGGCTGGTAATTATATGCAAACGGTTTATCTTCCTCTTTCAGTTCATCGCCGGGCTCTTCTCCCAGCATCTTCACATATCCACCGAGCGGAACTGCAGAAACAAGATATTCCGTGTCTCCGTATTTCCTGCCTATGACTTTCGGGCCAAAACCCAAAGAAAACTTAAGCACCCTCACTCCAAGCTTCTTTGCAAAAAGGAAATGTCCGAGTTCATGCACAAATATCAGAATGCCCAATAATACTATCGCTGAAAAAAATGTCATCATGTCTCCTGTTAGTGCTTAAAACAAAGATTGCTTCGGCTTCACCTCGCAATGACAGGCAGAGCTTTTGTTATTCCGAGTGAAACGAGGAATCTCGTCTTAATACTTATTTTTTAACTTTCAACTCCTAACTTTATTAATGTAATCTTCTGCCTTTTCCCTTGCCCACCTGTCAGCCTCAACAATTGTATCAATATCCACTACTGGTTTTCTCTCGTGCAGCCGCATCGTATTATTAATGACAACAGGAATATCATTAAAACCTATCTCATTTTGCATGAAGCCATTTACCGCAACTTCATTCGCAGCATTAAGCACTGCAGGCATTGTGCCTCCCTCCTTCATTGCCTCGTATGCGTATAGAAGACAGGGGAAACATCCCGTGTCGGGTTTCTGGAATGTGAGCTTGCCGACAGCGGTAAGATCAAGAAACGGCATAGGGTCGTCAAGCCTTTCAGGATATGTAAGTGCATAAGCTATAGGGCCCTTCATATCGGGCACAGAAAGCTGCGCTATACAACTCCTGTCTTTAA
Source organism: Thermodesulfovibrionales bacterium (assembly GCA_030018605.1). Lineage (GTDB taxonomy): Bacteria > Nitrospirota > Thermodesulfovibrionia > Thermodesulfovibrionales > UBA1546 > UBA1546. Next base: position 10,119 of record JASEHP010000011.1, on the reverse strand, counting down.
ACTCAACCATCGAGTGAACTATGCTCTGCGGATGTATAAGCACATCTATCATATCAGGGGAGAAGCCAAAGAGGCGATGCGCCTCTATAACCTCAAGCCCTTTATTCATCAGTGTTGCAGAGTCTATCGTGATTTTTTTCCCCATATCCCAGTTAGGATGTTTCAACGCGTCTTCTATCGTAACTTTATTCAATTCGCTACTTCTTTTACCGAGAAACGGGCCTCCCGATGCTGTAATCACTATCCTCTTTACAAATTCTTTGCTCCGCCCCTCCATACACTGGAATATCGCACTGTGCTCGCTGTCCACAGGGATTATCTTTGCGCCGGCCTTTCCAGCATCTTTCATAACTATTTCGCCTGCGACTACAAGCGATTCCTTATTGGCAAGTCCGATTGTCTTTCCTGCCCTAACAGCGGAAAGCGTCGGAAAAAGGCCAGCGAATCCGATTATTGCTGAAAGAACAAAATCAGCCTTATTGTAAGATGCAACCTCTGCAACACCGCTGTCGCCTGAAAGCACCCTTATCCCAAGTTTCTTTCCGAGTTGCAGAGCGCCTGTCTCATCAGCCACTGCTACAATCTCAGGATTAAACGCCTTAATCTGTTCTTCAAGCAGTTCTATGTTATTTTTAGCGGTCAGCCCGACAACCTTAAACCTGTCACGGCATCTTGAGATTACTTCAAGTGCGCTTCGCCCTATGGAGCCTGTTGAGCCTAAAATTGTTACATGTTTCATTTTATTAAGCCGAATGTTATAGAAATCCAATACAGCACAGGCCCTGCAAAAAGCACGCTGTCAATCTTATCAAGTATGCCGCCGTGCCCAGGCACCATGCTGCTTGAGTCTTTGACTCCTGCGTCACGCTTGAACATTGACTCTGCAAGGTCGCCTATTATGGCTACAATTCCTATAATCATTCCCAGAACAGCAGCTTCCATTAAAGACACATTAATGTAATTTACAAGCGTAATTTTAAGAATAACTGCGCCGGCCGTGCCACCCGCTATTGAGCCAACAGCACCTGCAATTGTCTTGTTTGGGCTTATCTCTTCATATAGTTTCCTTTTACCGACGCCCTTGCCTATATAATAAGCCAGACTGTCTGACGCCCATACACACCCGTAAAGGAATATTATCCATTCAGAGCCGTTTTCTCTAAGATAAAGCTGATAACCAAGCAGCCACGGGATATATATCACGGCAGTTACCACAAACGCCGCATCGTGAAGCGCAGAAGAAGGGTTACGCCTCAAAAAAAGCCTCAAAGTGACAATTGCAAGGAATGAAAAAACAAACAGATCAGCAGAAAAAGTCCCTAAAAAAAACATGCACAAAATCACCGCTGCTCCGAAACCTATACCTGCATATTTTAAAAAACCCTTAACGCTATATATTGAATAAAATTCATACTGCGCAGCTGCTGCGACAGTCATAAGAAGAAAAAGAAAATACTCAGACGCAAGTTTTGTGATATAGAAATAAATGAGAGGCAGCGCAATTGCGGCGATAATCAGTCTCTTTAAATGCATGTCAGGGCTTGACCCTCACAGAGACAGCGCCGAATCTCCTCTCCCTTGTCTGGTAATCGTGAAGCGCAACCAGAAACTCGTCCCTTGTAAAATCCGGCCAGAGTGTTTCCGTAAAATAAAATTCAGAATATGCGCCCTGCCAGAGTAGGAAATTACTTATGCGCCTTTCGCCGCTCGTTCTTATTATAAGGTCAGGAGAGGGGATGCCTGAGGTGTCAAGGAAGGATTCAAAAAACTCTTCTGTAATACCATCGGGGTTTATTTTTGCAGAAACAATTTTCTTTACTGCCCTTATAATCTCGTTTCTTCCGCCGTAGCTCAATGCCGCCACCAGCATCATGCCGGTATTTGCTGCTGTCCCCCGCTCTGTCTCGGCAATAAGCTCCTGCACATTTTCAGGCAGCCTCCATACCTCTCCTATGGCTTTAAAGACAATCTTCTTATCCCTAAACTCATTGAACTCATTCCGCAGATATATCTCAAGAATCTTCATCAGTGTCGTAACTTCGTCCTTTGGCCTTTGCCAGTTTTCAAGGGAAAAGGTATAAAGGGTTAACACCCTGACTCCTGCCTCAATTGCCGCTGTAATAATCTCCCTTGCCCTCTCCGCTCCCCTTCTGTGCCCCTCTAGCCTGGGAAAACCGCGCAGTTCTGCCCATCTTCCGTTGCCGTCCATTATCACTCCCACATGGGCTGGTATTTTATCGTATAACAACATTATCTCCCTTTCAGCAAGTAGATATAAAGCACTGTACCAAGAGGGTTTTCCCCTTTCAGGATATTCTTGAATTTTATTCCCAGCGCCGGTTTATCAAGTATAATGATTCTGTTATCTGCGATTGTATAATCAAGGGCGTTTCCAGTAATATCGTCTATGATAGTCCTCTCCTCCATGGAAACTCCGGTCCACCATAAACTTCTAATCTGTGATTTGCTGTATCCTATGCCTTTAGCCATTCCGACAAGAGGAATTCTCTTTATAACAAGTATTTCCCTGTTCTGCGTAAAAAGCCTGTCCTTTACCGCCCATTCGCCTCTTTCCACCATTATAGTCGGGGCAGCCTTTTTAAACGTTGTCTGAAAGCCTCCATAGTCGCCTCTGCTTCTCCATATCCTTATGCCCTCATCATAAAGATTCAGATAGCCCGTATCATCGTATGCAAGCACTAATTTTTTACCGCCAATCTCATCTATAAAAGTAAAATCATAAATATTTACGCCTCGAGGGATGCTTACGTTTCCTCCCTTTTTATATCCGCCATCCCATGCAACTTTAAATACAGCGCCTTTATACCCTTCCCCCAGCTCATATTCCTGGGCAATAAGCTCATTGCCCATCCGCCTTAAGAAAACATCGCCTTCCCAAAGTATGAAAAATTTACCGCCCTTAAACTCATAGATGCGTGAAACCACCATATTATCTTTCATCAGGGTCAGGATAACCTCATCCCTGCCATCCCTGTTGATATCCAGAACATCCAGCCAGATATGGTCGTCCTTAGCTGTGCCTTTAATCTCATAAAGGCCGCTGAGGTCTCCGGCAGTGCCCGGTGAGTACAGGCGTATATTACTGCCTGTGCTCATCAAAAGCTCTGCCTTCCCATCACCATCAATATCTCCAGATGTAATCAACCTGACTCCAAAAGGCAGGTCTACAAAGGTTCTCACATCGCCTTTCTGAGGCCCGAAAAATTCTTCGCCAAACCTTAATTCTTTCATAAATGCAACAGCGACCCTTACCTCATCTTCGGCAAATTTAAAGGAATTATCCGCCCACAACAGCCTGTGTTTGAGCATTGTATCGCCTGCTGCCTCTTTTGCAGACAGGATAAGAACAACATCCGCATTAAGCCTCTTTGCCTCGGTGATTATCTCTGAATCATTCTCGGTCTCAATTGCCGTATCAACAATCTCAAACCTGCCGGTTTCCTTTAATAAACGGTAATACGAGTCACCGAGACTCCAGTCAACATTTTTGCCCTGATAAAAAAGCATCCTGACGCCGGTTTCCGAGATCCTTACTTTATCGGAGACTTTGACATCACCACTGAGAATAACTGCAGTTGATGTCTCATAGCCGACTTCCTTAATTTCAGCTTTTCCGATGACCGCTTCCAGCGTTCCTATTGGCGCCTTTGTGACAGGATGTAAAAACACCGCCCCTTCTCTGAATACAATAAATCTCATCGCCTTCTTTACATTTTCTCTCTCGCCTATATTAATCACAGCCATGCCGTTATTAACAGATACAACCTTGCCCTTCAGATGCCTGAAATATGAAAGGACGTCATCGCGCATCAGGCTGAGGGGATTATCATCGGCATAAGAGGCTAAGGGGACAAGACAACAGATAACAGATAACAGAACCAGTACTGAAGATAAAAGAAGCCGCTGCCCCAATATTTTGTTCTGTGCCACACACTTTACATTTTTTTTCATTTCACCTCTCCGAAACTTATGTTAAATCCTAATCTTTTATTGCTGTTAAAATCAATTTTTTTCATGAATAAACACGCCGTTCCCTGATAGAGTCTTTCAGTGCCCCCTTCTGACAAAGAAACTGTCTCTACAGGATAATGCCACACATCTACTTTTTCATCAAAAGAGAATTCCAGTTTTACATTAAGGAATTTGTCTTTAATGTAAAAACTTCTTACATCGCAATGCGCCCCTTTATCTTTCATAAAAAGCGCTTTCCTCCCTGCATGAATAGAGGGATATGGAGAACCCAACAAAGAAAGATTAAACTCTGTTGCAAATATTCCGCTATACCTACCTTCGATTAGATAGTCAACCCTGATTCCTGATTTTTTAAATAATACACTTTTATCAATCTTCACTTTATTGCCGGAAGCAAGTCCCTCTCTTGAGAGCCTGACACCCAATGCTTGCCTTTCGTTGATGCGTTCCAGAAGATAAGGACTACCTATAAAATCGCCTTTCTCAGCGTATTCCGACCTCATCAGTTCATCAAGTCTTATATTATAATCAAAAAAATGGTCAAGCAGCGATGCTCTTCTGTAATTGTCATACACCAGATAGTCCGTAATCCCTGATTCCTTGGCACAAACCCTGTCATGGATTGTTTTCGTTTCCCCGGAATCATTCTGCAATGTTTCAGATATTCTGGAATGATATGCCTCATGCCTTCGCGTAAGGACATCAAGCACATTAACCTGTTTTCCTTTTGATGAAAGCTCAATAAGCGCACCGCTATCTTCCGTGAAAAATGCCGTTATATCTCCCCTGCTTATGCATATATCTTTGAATCCGTCACAATCAAAATCGCCTTCCTCAACAGAGACGTCTTCTCCAAGCAGTTTCTCTGCCATTGATTCGGCGTTAAGCAGATGCCTGTACAATGAAGACCGCAGATGCGGCAGATAAAGGCCTCCGAATATGCCATGCCAGTAGGCGTCATTACATTGCCCTTTCCAGAGTTCATGCAACATTGAGTTCTGAGCTCGGAGTTCGGAGTTCGGAGTTTTTTTCTTCTCAAACCCTTGACCCCTTTGACCCTTTGACCCTTTGACCCTCTTTACTGCCTCATGCACCTTCCTGCTTATCTGGAGCATTCTCTTATGGATATGATTTGACTCAGGATATTTCGCAAAAAAGGAACGCCATGTGCCACCTCTCAAAAAACTCTTTGCCTTATCTCCTAATAACTCTTTCATCTCATTTAATGCATATTCATAGTCCAATGCACTCTCAGGAGGCAGAGCCCATTCACCCATTTCCCTGTAAGACGCTGTCGGCAGATATACCCTTCCAACAGGATAGAATCTTTCCTGGTACTCGTTGAAGGTTGTTGTCTCTATCCAGTCGGAATTTTCTTCCAGCGCAGAGAAAAAACTTTCAAGCCAGCCGTCTTTATAACAATGGCTGAATGTATCAGGCCAGACTCCGAACTTCTCTCCGTCATCCGCCATCGTCAAAAGAGGAGATCCTCCAGTCATAGAAACATTTTTAAGATATGACGTTACCTTGTCAACATCCTTGAATGGAATACTGTATCTCAGTTCCTCGCTTCCGGGAAAAACTTTTATCATGAAACCGTTTTCCTCTGTAACATGATAACCCAGAAGGTCTCTGTCATCAACCCCTGCAAGTTTGAAATGATAATCATCCAGAGGAAGGTATTCAATGCCGGCCTTTGAGATACATTTCGGCATATGCGGCTCCCAGACTCTTTCCGCAAGCCACATCCCTCTGGGTGTATAGCCAAAGGTATCTTTTATGTAACCAGTCATTTCCCGTATCTGCATAACCCTGTCGTCTTCCGGCAGGGAGCAAAGAACCGGCTCGTAGAATCCTCCTGAAAGCAGTTCGACTCTTCCTGCCCGTATCAGAGCAGTTATCATATCAATCGCCTCGGGATGTTTCCTTTCAAGCCATACCAGTAGATTTCCCGAATAATGCAGAACGAGTTTTAATTTTGGATGCAGGGCAAGCATCTTCAAAAAAGGCAGATACGCCTTCTTATAAGCATCCTCAATCACATGCTCAAAATTCCCCACAGGCTGATGGTTGTGAATAGAGAGTATAAGATAAACTTTTGACATCGAAATTTAATATCCCTTATCCGTATTATTTCCTTTATAGAATGCCCCGCGGTTTCTACAGGGTTTACGAATTGCCTTGCGAAACAGGTCATTTTCAGTTTTATAATTATAGCATAGATAATTCTGTTATTATGATATACTCTTCTGACGGCAGGGACATGCAATGAAACATATATGCCTCAAAGAGACACAAAAAATGATGAACATTACCCCTCCCCCATCCCCCTCCCTCAAGGGGAGGGGGTGAGGGGGAGGGAGGAAGAGGTATTTTCAGGTGAAACTTGTTTTCATAAAGAAAAACTTCCTGATTTACGGTGGCGCTGAGAACTATATGAAGACTCTCATAGACCGCTTCAGGGGAAAAGCCGACATCCACATTATGGCAAGAAAATGGACAGAAACGCCTGAAGCAACCTTTCACAGAATAAATTCAATCTCGCTCAGTTCGTTTCTATCAATGATTACCTTCAACCGAAATGCCTGCCGTGAAATAAAAAAAATTAAGGCTGACTGCATTATAAGTTTTGAGCGCACAACCTGCCAGGACATATACAGGGCGGGAGAAGGATGCCACATAGAATGGCTCAGGCTCAGAAAAACAATAGATCCATGGTGGAAAAGATATACCTTTCTGATTAACCCGCTGCATATAGCGCTCCTGCATCTTGAAAAAAAGGCATTCTCTGGCACAAAACTTAGCATCGCAAATTCAAACATGGTCAAATCCCAGATAATAGATCATTATGCCATCCCTGAGAAAAAGATAAAGGTCATCTATAACGGCGTAGACATAAAAAGATTCTCACCGATGAATACACAAATTTACAGGAGCCGGACAAGAGAGGAACTTTCAATCAGCGAAGACGCAAGGGTTATTCTCTTTGTGGGTTCGGGTTTTGAGAGAAAAGGACTCGGGACGCTTATCCGCGCCATGTCTCTTATGAAAGCAGGGAAAAATCTCAGACTTGTGGTTATCGGCAGAGGGAATATTAATAAATTCAAATCCATTGCAAAGAAATACGGCGTCCATAACAATATATTATTTCTTGGCGCCAGGAGTGATGTAGAAAAACTATATGCGGCAGCTGACATATTCGTTCTTCCGACAATATATGACCCGTTCAGTAACGCAACTCTTGAGGCAATGGCGTCAGGACTTCCTGTCATAACAACAAAAAACAACGGGGTGGCTGAACTGATGCAGAACGGGGAGGAAGGCTTTGTACTGGAAGACTTAACGGACTATGCTGCTCTGACTGAAAAAATAGGCGAGGCGCTTTCCAGCCGCAAATCTATAGGATATAAGGCAAGGCTTACGGCAGAAAAATATCCTATCGAACAAGCGGCGGAAGAATTTATGAAATCCATATCGGAACTGATACCATATACTAAGGAGTTCATAAGTAAAACCACGTAGCTTGTCACTCCCGCTTGCCGGGAATCTTTCTCCCGATGCTTCGGGATTCGGAATCGCAAGAAGGATTCTCGCCACGGCGAGTCGCCGAGGAGACTGGACAAGCCAGAATGACACTATATAAAAGTACAAAGAAGTGTTACGGACAGGACACTGCTTTATCAATAAGCATTACCGGAACATCATCCATTACCGGATATTTAAGTTTGCAGTTGCTGCAAACAAGCCATTTCCCGTCCTCTGTTAAGCGGACTTCCTTCTTGCAAGCAGGACATGCAAGAATCTCCAGAAGTTCCTTAGAAATCGCCATCTAAACCCTCCGTTTCAGGCAGGCGCCTCATTTTTAAATCCGAAAATCAACAGCCATAAAAATTTAGAATATTCATTAAGCACTCTTGCCCTGTCTCTTTCCCTTTTCCACCACTCATCAAAACTAAACCAGCTCTCGTCAGCAGGAGCGCTTATTATTTTTATCTTATCGCCCATGAACCTTTTAAATATTTTCAATGCCCTTCTGCTGTGATAAGGAGAAGTGACAATTATGCATGATTTATATCCATGCTTATCCATAATCTCCCTTGTGAATAAAGCATCTTCCTCCGTAGTTCTTGATTTATCCGCAAGCAGGATTGCGCTCTTTGGCGCACCGAGGTGCATGGCATGTTCCTGCATCAATGACGCCCATGTATACTTCCAGATAAGCGGTCCCCCTGTCAGTATAATCCTGTCCTTTCTTGCCCAGCCTTCTTTAAAAAGTTTTACGCCGTGCTCAACCCGCTCTGTTTCTTCACCTGCAAGCACAACTATAACATCTGCCGGTTTCAGCTCGTCCTTATAATACAAATTTTTTCCTGCCTCTTTTAATATAAATCCATGTCCTATATACAAAAGAGCCGCAAGGATAAGAAAAGCAATCAATATCTTAAGACATTTAAACATCCTGCCTCCTGCTTGGCATGGTTTTTAGATACCACATGAAGAGTTTAAATCCTGCCATTGCCTTTCTTTAGTGCCTTTAACCCTGCTTTTCAATTTTCTTTTGCCTACAGGTCACGATGTATAGCGCTAATCTCAACAGGATGTTTTTCTATAAGCGCTGCTATTTTTTCGGTTATCGCAGGAGAACGATGCCGTCCACCCGTGCATCCGATACCGACAGTAAGATACGCCTTGCCCTCTTTTATATAGAGCGGAATGAGAAAATTAAGAAGCTCTTTAAGTTTTTTGATAAATTGTTTTGTCTGAGGCTTCTCAAAAATAAATTTTTTAACAGGAGGGTCTATGCCCCGCAGTTCCTTAAGTTCAGGTATGAAGTTTGGATTTGGAATAAACCTCACATCAAAGAGAAGGTCAATGTTCTGGGGAACGCCAAACTTATATCCGAAAGATATAAACGTTAATGACATAGCATTGGACTTCATGGTATTGCTGTATAACGAAGTAATCAGCTGCCTCAGTTGATGGGGCGTGTAAGATGATGTATCTATAATCCTGTCCGCCTCCCTTCTGAGAGGTAAAAGCATTCCTTTTTCTTTCTCTATGGAGGCATCAAGGTTAGCGCTGCATGGAGACAAAGGATGCGGCCTTCTTGTCTCTTTAAATCTCCTTACAAGAACACCTTTCTCAGCCTCGAGGAATACGATTTCGGTTCTGTATTTCTTCTTCAGGAGCCGCAGCGCAGAATTCATGCTTGAGAGAAATGCATGCTCTCTTATGTCAATGCCGACTCCTATTTTTATTATATTGTCTTTCTTTGGCAGTCTGGATACAAATAATTTAATAAGCGTGACAGGAAGGTTATCAACACAAAAAAACCCGCTGTCCTCAAGCGCCCTTAATGCAACAGTCTTTCCCGAACCTGAAAGACCGGTAATTATAACTATTGTCGGTTTCAATTTCATACAAGATATACGATACCTGTCTAAAAAGTACTGATTTGTCACCCTGAATTTATTTCAGGATGCTGAAACAAGTTCAGCATGACATTACACACCGTTTTATGAGTTTTTTAGACAAGTTCTTACTCCCTATTTCACAGGCTCTATAAGCCCGAAGTTTCCATCGCGCCTTCGGTACACAACGTTGATATCGCCACTCACCTCATTGGTGAAAACAAAAAAATCCTTGTCGATGAGCTCCATCTGCATTACCGCCTCATCCGGCCCCATGGGTTTCATGTCAAACCGTTTCTTCTTTATAATCACGCCTGTTTCCTGCGGCACTTCCTGTGACGCCTCCTCTATACTCTTCCCCTCGCCTTTTCTGTGGGATACAAGTTTTTCCTTATATTTCTTTACCTGCTTATCGAGCTTTTCAACCACTTCATCTATCGAAGAATAGATTTCAGCGGTGACCCCCTCTGCCTGTATCATAACTCCATTAGCTTTCAGCAGCACCTCTGCCTTATGCCTGTATTTTTCTATGCTGAGAGTCACAACTGCCTCGGTGATATTTGAAGAATACCGCTCAAACTTTTTAATCTTCTCTTCCGCATAATTCTTAAGCGCCGGGGTTAGATCCAGATGCCTTCCGTTGACTATTACGTTCATAATTATCCTCCTACTAAGAATTTGTGTTATAAGATTTATATAAACGGGTTTTACCCGT
>JASEHP010000119.1 GCA_030018605.1 Thermodesulfovibrionales bacterium | reverse complement strand
GAGGCTATGGCAGCCTAACTTAACTGGAGTGTCCGTGAAAACAGGGGAAGATCAGTTTCATCTTATCAAGAGACTCCGTAAAAGCCTTTATGTCCAGATTTATCTCTCTTGCGTATTTAATGAGGCTCCATCTGTCAAGCTGAGGGGATTTTTTGAGCATGAGGTGATGCATCTCCCAGAATTTGCCCTGCTCATTGGCAGCCATTGCAGCCTCTGCCGAGATATGCGAGAAGTCCCTGTATTTATTTTTACAATGAGGCGGATTTTCCCCTTATATTCCCTTATCAGTTTCTCAACGACCGGACCGGCCGCAGCGCAGTGCGGTCACTGGTAGTAGAGAAACTCTATTATAGTTACAGGCGCATTCGCATGGCCTAAAACAGGGGAATCAAGAAGAGGGACATTGTATCTTTTCTCTTCTGCGAAAGAATAAGGCGCCATGAATAGAATAAAGAGAATGATTAAAATTTTTTTCTTCACAGAAATCTACCCTTTCTTAATGCATGTAATTCTATCATGCTTGAGAAAATATGCGATAAAAAAAGCTGGATAGGCGCGAAATCGCCTATCCAGCCTCTATCAAAACCAATATTAGATTAAAACCCCATTTTCTGAACCCATTTTGCGTGTCTTTTCTTTGCCCATTCAATAGGCACAGTGCCGTACACCATTATCCTGAACGTCCCGGGGTTTGCAAGGGTTGCGAGATAGATGTGAAGAGGAACAGCAATAATCAACAGGTCAAAGCTTATGTTGTGAGCCAGATGCGAGAGCAGAACCCATTTTCTTACGCCCGGCATAAGCCATATCACAAATCCTGACGCAGAAATGGCAATACCCGCTATCAATAACAGCAGGTAAAAAAGCTTCTGTCCTGCATTTAATCTGTCCTGAGGAGGAACTGCCGCCCGCTTTGAGAAATATCCTCCTGCCTTAAATATCCATCCAATGTCATCGCTGCCAAAGCTCAGCGAGACAGGAAGATAATTGAAGATTGTAAAGAACAGGGATACAGTGAATACAACGCCGCTCCAGTTGTGCCAGTCCTTCATCACATTGAAATTGCCGAAGATTGAATTTAACTGTTCAAGGTGAAAGAGAAAACCGTATCCGGTTACAGCGAGGATAATGAAGCTTACTGCCGTAATCCAGTGGTTGAGTATTTCGAAGACGCTTGCTTTTTTTACCATATTAGCCATTGTCAGTTCACCTCCTCATCTTTTTTAGGGCCGAAGACCGCATAATGAACTAAAGATGCAGCCACCGCACCTCCGATGCCCCAGTAGGCAAGAGGTTTCAGAACCTTGTGCCAGAAGACTATACTTTCAGGGATTGCAGGGCTTTCTTCCATGCCATAGACCTTTGGAGCATCTTTAAAAGCATAGAGCACTCCGAGCCCTCCGAGATCTGTCTCTCCGTAGAGTTTCCGTGAACCTGCAATTTTTGTCTTACCCATCAAAGAGTCTCTATCGCCATAGGATATTGCGCCTGTCGGGCATGCCTTTGCACATGCAGGTGTGAGTTCCTGCGATATTCTGTCAGAGCAAAGGTGACACTTTGTAATCTTGTCTTTTTCATCATATCTTGGGACATTAAACGGGCAGCCGGCAACGCACAGCTTGCATCCGATGCATTTCTCTTTGTCAAATCCGACAGCACCCTCTTTTGTCTTGAATAAGGCGCCTGGCGCTGGACATATCTTCATGCAACCTGCGTCATCACAGTGCATGCACCTCTGGCTGACAAAGAGCCACCTTACCGGATTTGTCTCCGAAGGTATCTCAACATACCGTATTTTGTTATATAAGTTAGGTGTAAGGTCAGGTGGATTCTCAGTGGTGCCTTTGTTTGCTGTCTTTGTAGCGGGAAGCTGGTTCCATGATTTGCAGGCTGTCTGGCATCCCCTGCATCCTATACATAATTCCGGAGAAATCACTAATGCTTTTCTTGACATGTCATCACCCCCTATGCCTTTTCTACATTGACCATAAAGGCCTTTGTTTCAGGTATCATTGTATTTGGATCGCCGATTGTTGGTGTAAGCAGATTCGAGCTGTCTCCGCCGCTGCCATCTTCTGGATACTGCCAGCCAAAACACCAAGGAAGCCCTATCTGATGTATTGTAGAGCCGGCAACCTTAAATGGTTTAAATCTTTCTGTAACCCATGCTATTGCCCATATCTTGCCGCGGCCTGATGACACGGTTACCTTATCGCCGTTTTTGATTCCTTTTTCCGCTGCAAGTTCTTTGCTTATCTCCACAAACTGCTGGGGCATCATCTCCATCTGCCATGGTTCATGCCTTGTCATAACCCCTGTCTGCCAGTGCTCTGAAACACGATACGTTGTAGCAACATAGGGATACCTTATGTCACACGAGAAGAACACATCATCAGGAAGTCCGCTTCCCTTGTCGTAGAAAAGCTTGATTGTCGGATTTATCCTCTGCTTGGACATAAGGTTTTCCTGCACAGGGCATTCAAGGGCTTCATAATGCTCAGGGAACGGCCCGTCAGCAAGACCCGGCCCGAATATTGCGCCCATGCCGTCAGCCCTCATTATAAATGGATATTTGCCAGCCTTCTCATCAGCCAGCGGAGGCGCAGGCCCGTCAGGCACATCTCCATCCCATCCAGGAGCAGTCTTTTTTGTCTTAGGATCCAGTTTGTTGGGATTCCATTTGATAACAGATCTCTTTGGATCCCATGGCTTGCCGGTAGGGTCAACGGATGCGCGGTTATATATTATTCTTCTATTAAGAGGCCAGCACCATGCCCACTCAGGATACATGCCAAGCCCTCCTATGTCCTTCTTGCCTCTTCTTGCCATCATATTTATAACCTTGCCGTCTTTCAGCGTATAGCTTCCGCTGTATAGCCAGTTTCCGCATGAGGTCGTGCCGTCTGCCTGAAGAGTGACAAAGTTTGTACAGAGATCGCCCTTCTTGCCAATCTGTTTTGGAGGAGTGACCTTCTTATCAAACAGGTCTTCAAGGTAGTAACCATTAATCTCCTTTGCTACTTTGTGTATGTCAAACTTTGTTATCTTGCCGTCAGCTCTCTTATCGCCATAATTCCATGTCAGATTCAAGATGGGATCAGGAAACTTGCCGCCTTTCTGATAGAGTTTCTTAACCCTGAAATATAGCTCATTTATTATTTCAGAATCGGGCTTTGACTGTCCCACTGGCTCCACAGCCTTATAGCTCCACTGCGCAAGCCGTCCTGAATTACTAATGCTTCCTTCTTTTTCTATAGTAGAAGCTGCAGGAAGCTGAAACACTTCTGTCTGTATATCTTTCGGATTTACACCGGGGCCCTTCCAAAAAGAAGCTGTTTCATTATCAAATAACTCTACGCTAACCATCCATTTGAGTTTTGAGAGCGCCTTTCTAACCTTTTCAGCATTGGAACCCGAACAGGCAGGATTCATCCCCCATGAAAAGAATCCTTCGAATTTCCCTTTGAACATCTGGTCAAAAAGCATAAGCCATGAGCCATTTTGACCTTCATCGAGCTTTGGAAGCCATTCATAACCAAAACCATTGGCAGCGGTCCCGTTTGTGCCCCATATCGCCTTCAGATAGCTTGTGATATATTTCCCTCTGTTTCCCCACCAGTTAACACTTTTAGGGTCTTTTGTTTTAGGAGTAAATTTCTCAATGTATGTCTTAAGGTCAACCACCGCAGCGCTCGGCACAGGGAGATAACCGGGGAGGATATGGAAAAGGAGTCCATAATCTGTTGAGCCCTGAACATTGGATGCGCCTCTGAGAGCATTTATACCGCCGCCTGCCATGCCGATGTTGCCGAGCAGTAGCTGGATTATAGACATTGTCCTTATGTTCTGTGTGCCCACAGTATGCTGTGTCCAGCCCATTGCATAAAGCTCTGTGCCGGCCCTGTTCGGCTTTCCTGTTGATGCATAAGTCTTATAAACCTCAACAAGCTTTTCTTTGGGTGTGCCTGTAATCGCCGAAACCTTGTCAAGTGTGTAACGTGAATAATGTTTCTTCATAAGCTGGAATACGCAGTTGGGGTCTTTCAGGGTCAGGTCTTTTTTCGGCAGCCCCTTTTCATCCATCTGGAAAGACCATGTTTTCTTATCGTATTTTCTTGTTTTTTCATCATACCCTGAGAAAAAACCCTTAAGTTCTCCAGGTCCTTTGAATTCTGGATTTACAAGATAAGTAGCATTGGTATAATTGACAACATAATCTTTGAAATAAAGATTGTTATCAATTATGTATTTAATCATGCCGCCGAGGAAAGCTATGTCAGTGCCTGAACGCATCGGAGCAAATATATCTGCCTTTGAAGCTGTCCTTGTAAAGCGCGGGTCAACAACTATAAGTTTTGCGCCTTTCTCTTTTGCCTTCATTATCCATTTCATGGATACAGGATGGTTTTCAGCAGGATTTGCGCCCATTACGAGAATTACGTCTGCATTCTTGACGTCAATCCAGTGGTTTGTCATTGCGCCGCGACCATACGACTCTGCCAGAGCCGCCACAGTTGCGGAGTGTCATATTCGCGCCTGATGTTCTATATACACAAGCCCCCATGAGCGAAGGAGCTTCTGAAGCATATAGCATTCTTCATTGTCAATCTGTGCGCTTCCTACATGAGCTATTCCGTCTGTCCTGTTAACAACAAATTCTTTTTCTGCTTCTTTTTCTGTGCCGTCAGGCTGTTTTTCTTTAACTTTTGATTTTGAGTTGGTCTTGAAAGTCTTGTCGCGGGTTGTTTTTATTCTCTTTGCAATCTCGTCAAGCGTCCAGTCCCATTCAACCTCTTTCCACTCGGCTGCACCGGCAGCGCGATACCTCGGTTTTGTTAAGCGCAATGGATTATTAACAATCTGATACAGTGATGCTCCCTTAGAGCAAAGGGTTCCCTCGCTGATTGGGTGGTCAGGGTCGCCTTCTGTGTTTATGACCTTGCCGTCTTTTGTGTGAACAACAATGCCGCACCCTACCGAGCAGTAAGGACAGATTGTCTTTGTCTCCTTCGAGCCTTTTGTGCGGAGTTCCAATTCCTTGGCTGCCGCTTCTTCAGGCGTAAGACCAAGGCTTGCAGCTCCGGCAGCAACAGCAGCACCGCCTGAGAGCTTTAAGAAATCACGTCTTGAAATAGCCATAAATACCTCCCCTTTAAAATAGAATAGTTAGCTGACAGGCAAGAAATATTCTTCATTTTAATTATTAAAATGGTTTATTAACTTATTTAAACATATAACTTTGTTTGCCTCTTGTCAATATATTTTTTGTATAAGTTCCATACAAATGCGACATACCTCCTTTTTTGATGAGATAGTC
>JASEHP010000118.1 GCA_030018605.1 Thermodesulfovibrionales bacterium | reverse complement strand
AATAGCAGCTCCTTTTCTGCTCTCCCAAGTGTTGCACTTCATTATTGAACTGGCTCCTTTAATTTTCGCAAGTTCCGTGAGTTTCTTACCCATAAGGTCTGGTATCTAATAGTAAGTGTCCATTAACTCCTTTGCTATATCCCGAGCAGTTCTACCTCTATATCCAGAGCCTATCAAAATGGCAAGAAGCTCTTCATCGGTTAACGCTGATGGGCCTCGCTCTATAAGCTTTCCGCCCGGATGTGTCCAAGTCCTCATAAAATCCTCTTGCAGGCCTCATTTAAACGCATGGCATAATTTTATACGCATCAAGGCGATATGGTCAATAAGAAAGGCAGGATACGATAAGCCCTACACCACCGTCCACTGCTGGGGGAGAAACAACCTTTCGTATGTCATCATCGCGAATCTGTCTGTCATCCCTGCTACGAAATCGCAGACCATTCTGTGCTTGTTCAGTTTCTTTTCAGCAGGAATGTCCTCAAAGACCTCTTCGATATGTTCAAGGTAATACTCGTACAAATCCCCAAGTATCTTTTTTGCCTTCTTAAACTCCGTTTTCGTGGCATCGCTTTCATACACGCGCTCATAAAGGAAATCCCTCAGCATATATGTTACCGATGACACCTCGGCGCTCATAGAGAGCTTTTCAAGCCCTGTTTCAAGGGATTGATATATGAAGTCCTTGACCATCCTGTCTATTCTTCCTGAATGCGTGTCTCCGAGCATGGTTACAATCTTTTTAGGTATGTCGGCTCTTTTTATAACCCCTGCTCTTATCGCATCGTCAAGGTCATGGTTGACATAGGCAATGATGTCGGATACACGCACAACTTGACCTTCAAGTGTTTCTGCCCTGTCTGCCTTTGTTTCAGGAATAATCATGCCCTTGCCTTTTGAATGTTTTACAATGCCGTTTCTTACCTCATAAGTAAGATTCAGCCCTTTTCCGTTCTGCTCAAGAAAATCAACAACCCTCAGGCTCTGCTTATAATGTTCAAAACCTTCAGGATGTATCTCTCTCAGTATTGCCTCGCCTGCATGCCCGAAAGGCGTGTGCCCGAGGTCGTGTCCGAGCGCTGCCGCCTCTGTTAAATCTTCGTTTAATCTCAACGCGCGTGAAATGGTCCTTGCAATCTGGGACACCTCAAGCACATGGGTTAGCCGTGTCCTGTAATGGTCGCCTTTCGGCGCAAGAAAAACCTGCGTCTTGTGCTTTAATCTTCTGAAAGCCTTTGAATGGATAATCCTGTCGCGGTCTTTCTGAAAGCATGTCCTTATCTCTCCCTCTTTTTCAGGCCTTGTCCTGCCCTTGCTGTTTGCGCTGAGACATGCCTTTGGATGAAGGGTCTTTCTCTCTATCTCTTCTGTCTGCTCGCGGATAGTCATAACTCACGCAATATACAAAAATCTCTTTTTAAACTCTCCCATTTTCATATTCGCAGAAGCTGCTATTTTTTTGATATTTTCAGGCTTAAAATCTTCTTTCTCCAGCCTCATCATATATTCCCTTCCAACAAGATACGGCTCTGAGGTTATGTCAACATACCGCATCTTAGGTTTTCCTGTTTCAGGCTCAAACATCTCGCAGAAAGGGACTGATTTTAATTTCCCCTCATAAAAAACTATCATGGAACCGGTTCCGCCCATTAAGAGAAATCTCACTGCTCCGTATCCGAGGTTTCTTGTATATTCAGCATCAAATGGAATCGGGTTTGCAGCCCTCAGTTCATACCCTATGTTTTTATCAACGATTGTAACTTTTATGCCCCTGCTTCCAAGGCTTCTGCTCACAAATATCTTCATCACCCTTCCAATCTGAATCTCCGACAGCCTTACCCTGCCTGTCTCATCCTTTTCCACGCATTCATGCCTCAGCAGTTCTTCAGGGTCAAATTTATTTGCAATACCTTCCGCGAGAATGGCAACGCCGTAATCCTTGCCTATTGAAAGCCTTTTGATGATAGAGCCTTCAAGCATGTCAGCAACTTTTTTAAATGAAAGCTTTTCTTCTCTTCCTCCTACGGCGGATCCTGCGGAGAATTCTTCCGGGATTAACGTGACTGTCGCTCCTGCTGCCTTCCCTATGCCGAGCGCAAGATGTCCTGTGTACCTGCCCATCGTTGTCACAAAATACCACCTTCCTGTTGCCCTTGCATCTTCAAGAATATTCTCAACTATCTCAACTCCCCAGTGCCTTGCAGTCTCATAGCCGAATGTCGGGATTCCGCCGGGCATGGGCAGGTCATTGTCTATTGTCTTGGGAACATGGACAACTGCAATGCTCCCTTTCGCCTCTTTTTCTATCCATCTTGCCATGTAGAGAGTTCCTTCGCCGCCGATTGTAATAAGATACCTCGTCTTTAGTGATTTCAATGTTGACATAAGAATCCTGAAACGCTCTTTCGCCTTCTCAGGAAAATCTCTTGATGTTCTCAAAATTGAACCGCCTGTGATGTGTATCTTGCTTACATTATCAAAAGTAAGCTCTAATGCCTTCTTCTTATCTCCTGCAAAAAGGCTCTTGAATCCTCCGACTATGCCGATGACCTTCTTGCCTTTTTTTATAGCCTCAATAGACGCAGTGCTGATAGCTCCATTAATGCCCGGCGCTGGACCTCCGCCTACGATTATTGCAATTGTTTCTTTCATATGTGAGCGCTCCCAATACGATGCAGGATTGCCTTTCGCTTGCTACGATATTTTTTGGCAGTTCTAAAGCTCTTTACGCTACAGCTTCGAAACTCGACCTTCGGTCTCACACAGTCGAAGCTGTGGTCGCTCCAATTCACTAAGAACTGTTACCAAAAAATCTCTGATGCCGCTCAATGCAGTCCTGCATCATTAACTGAAATTTTACAGCTCTTTTGCTAAAAACTCGGGAATCTCTTTCTTTACAATCACAGGCTTTACCGTCCTGCCAACTATCTCTTTTGTATTCCCGACCTTCAGTTTATCAAACAGAAGCCCGAATTTATCCTCAAGCTCCTTCATTATCGGGCCTTTTACGTCTGAGGGTAAGTTCCACCATCCCTTTTTCAATGGGCCAAAACCCTTTTTCCTTGTGCTGTACATAAACTGCTCTTCTGTCTGGCCTTCTTTCCATTCCTTTGCGTATTCTGTCTTTATAAACTGATATATTTCATTCCTGAATTCTGAAGGCATCGCCTTGCTGTCATACATGATATTCTGAAACCCTGTCGCAAGATGCACTTCGGATGTGCCTGTTTCAGGGAACATGTGGAACGCCTCTTCAGGGAGTGTTGACGCTCCGTGCTGAACGCAGCCTGAAAGGTTGTATTCTTTCCTTGCCATATCAGACAGCGTTCGCAGAGTGTCAAAATCAATCTTTACCTTTGCGAGCGTGCCGTCAGGAAGCACAATTCCTCCATGTGCTGTGCCGGTCTGCACACTGAGCTTGCTCAATCCTTTTCCTGTCTTAAATGTCTCTTTAAATCCTTCAAGATATGCCCTGAGTTCATCAGGGTTGCTGTTCTTGCCTCCTATCTCTCCTATCTCTCCTCCGATAGAAACATTAATGCCCTTCGGCTGGATTTCCCTGATATGCGCCGCAAGCTCCGCTGTTTTTTCAAAATTCGGCCTCTGCTGTTCTTTTGTTGTTGGCTTTTCAAGGTCTACAAGCGTTGAAGAATCAATGTCAATGTTATAAAATTCAGCTTCTATCGCCTCTTTTATCAAGCCCTTCACATAGTCTGTTTCAGGTTTCGGATCGGCAAGATAGTTTTTTCTCACAAGCTGGAAATGGTCTCCCTGAATGAATACCGGCCCGCTGAACCCTTCCTTCACAGCAGCGGCAAGCACGACCGTGGAATATTCAAGCGGCCGCTGTTTGGTATAACCTATCTCCGAGCGGGCAATTTCAAATATGACTGCGCCGGTATTCATCTCCTTTGCCTTTCTGAAAATAGCCTTTGCAGTGTCATAAGTCAATCCCCTGATATTGATTGCTGGCACAGTAAACCCCGGATAGCTTTTCCCCATTTCTTCATAGAGCCCCTGTATTGACGCAGGGACAGCGCCTGCCGTCTTTGCAGCCTCTTTTATTAAAAGAAAAAGCGCAATTTGCCTGTCCTTATCTTCTGTGAACACCGCTTCATATATAAGCTCATCCATTGCTTTTTTCAGTCCTGCCTTATCCTTTAACTCCAGGATGCCATTGTTGACAGAGATAATACCCTTTAGTTGCTTTAAGTCCATTTTCCCCTCCCGTATATTTATGAAAATAAATTATCAACTAATGTCTTTCTCTTTGTCATTCCGGCTTGTCCGGTCGTAGCGACTCTCAGCGAAGACTCGCATCGAGAATCTTTCTTCCAGAAGGACTCCCGATTCTCCTCGGCGAATCCGCCTGAGTGCGGACAAGCGGGAGTGACTGTAAACAGGACATTAGTTTTACACGCATCAATTTCACTACGGAGCCAGTTTCTGCACGCCTTCGGTATTTGAAAGCATGACTACCGTTTCCTCATCAAGCTCGCCTGTTTTCACAAGCCCTTCCCTTTCCTGAAATTTCATCAATGCCTGTTTGATCCTCGGCCCCAATTCCCCTGTTGCAGGATAATCATACAGTCCCCGCGCCTTTAACTCCTACTGAAGCAGTAAAACCCTGTTATTGCCTCTGTATCTATTTTTGTAAAATACCACTCCCTCTGTAATCATATTCTTAAATGTTTTTACCGGCAGGATATTCTTTCCCTCTCTTGGGTCTATGAGCATTGCATCATTTCCCACAACCCACCTGAGAACAACGCACTTGTTTGTCTTCCCGTGCTTCATATAGAGGATAGACGGCATGTTTAATTTCACCGCCCTATCAATGTCGCTGCCGAATTTATAAACAGAAAAACCTCTCTTAGCTATCTCCTTATCAGCCTCATCCCGAGCCTTCGGGACTTTTAAATCCTTTTCTCCCCAGATGTTCAGGAGATTTAATGTGCAGGCTGCCTCAAAAAGCTCTTCATTGGAAACCATATATATCCCATCGCTTATGAAAAAATCACCCTCTATTTTCACACCTTTTAACATGCTGCTTATCTTCTCAAAATAACTGTCCTCTCTGGCTATTTTGCCGTATACAAGGATAATAATCAGAAGAAATATAGATACCCCGATTATTGCAGGCTTTAAAAAACCTGTTGTTCCTTTAGCGTCAGGGGAACTCAAATCCCTTACAGCCTTCTTTACCATGCCTGCATCAATCTTAATATTACCTTCTGAATAGGCAAATAGCAATGTCCTGTATAAAATGCGACATACCTCCTTTTTTGATGAGATAGTCAACAGGTGTCATTTTATCCA
>JASEHP010000117.1 GCA_030018605.1 Thermodesulfovibrionales bacterium | reverse complement strand
ATTTTTCATGATTCAACAGAAGAAGCTTCGGTTACCATGTTAAATGATTTGACACCCGTTAGAAAGCTCGGAGTGCTTTCTAACGGGGTGGATAATGGGCTGTAATCGTCATAGATAAAGTTGACTTGGCAGCTTTCATATAGTTAATATTTTCTATGCATTCACATTCGGATTACGTCCCCTTGCACCTTCACACAGAATACAGCCTTTTAGACGGAGCAATAAGGATAAAAGAGCTTGTTGAACAGGCAAAAGAGTTCAGACTGCCTGCCATAGCAATAACAGATCACGGCAACCTTTTTGCGGCTGTTGATTTCTACAAACAGGTCTCAAAGGCAGGCATTAAACCCATAATCGGATGCGAACTTTATGTCTCGCCGGGAAGCCGCTTTGATAAGAGCAGCGCAGACAACGATGAGAAATCTTTTCACCTCATATTGCTTGCAAAAGACAACGCGGGCTACAAAAATCTTGTCACATTGGTTACAAGGGCGTATCTTGAAGGGTTCTATTACAAGCCCCGGATTGACATGGACCTCCTTGAGCAGTACAGCGGAGGACTCATAGGCCTTTCAGCCTGCCTGAAAGGCGAAATACCCTATTATCTGCAGAAAGGCATGATTGACAGGGCAAGGGAAAAGGCGCTTTCTTATAAGCACATACTCGGCCCGGATAATTTTTATCTTGAAATACAGGCAAACGGTTTGCCTGAACAAATAGAAGCAAACAGGCAATTGATAGAGCTTGCGCAGGAACTTCATATCGGTCTTGTTGGCACAAATGATTCTCATTACATCAAGAAAAGCGATGCAAAGGCTCATGAAGTTCTCCTTTGCATCCAGACCGGCAAAACGCTTAAAGATCCGAACCGCATGAAATTCAGCTCCGACGAGTTTTATCTGAAGTCGCCTTTAGAGATGAAAGAAATCTTTAAAGATATTCCTGATGCTATTAAAAATACAATAACCATTGCTGAAAGGTGCAACGTTGATTTCAAACTCGGGGGAATCCTCCTTCCCAAATATAATACCGATGGCGGCGAGGAGACTAATATTTTGCTTTCAAAGCTTGCAGCCGCCGGCCTTGAGAGAAAGATCGGCATGGACGCTCCACAGCTTTACAGGGAACGGCTCCAGACGGAATTGAATGTCATAAGAAAAATGGGCTACGCCTCTTACTTCCTTATCGTATGGGATTTCATAAGTTATGCGAGAAGCAATAACATACCCGTAGGCCCGGGAAGGGGGTCGGCAGCCGGAAGCCTTGTTTCTTACTGCCTTGATATAACGGAGATTAATCCCCTTAAGTATGGCTTGCTCTTTGAGAGGTTTCTGAACCCCGAAAGGATAAGCATGCCTGATATTGATGTTGATTTCTGTCAGGACAAAAGGGGAGATGTAATATCGTATGTGTCGGGCAAATACGGCAAAGACCACGTTGCCCAGATAATAACATTCGGGACCATGGCCGCAAAAGCCGCTATAAGGGATGTAGGCCGCACGATGGACATGCCTTATGCCGAAGTTGATAAAATCGCGAAGCTTGTTCCCAACCAGGTGAAGATAACAATAGAAGAGGCTTTACGGCTCGAGCCGCAGCTTAAGCAAGCCTATGACTCCGATGAAAATGTAAGAGAGCTTTTGAATATAGCGGTAAGGCTTGAGGGGCTCAACAGGCATGCATCTACGCATGCCGCAGGCGTGGTAATTTCGCCTGCCCCCCTTACCGACTATACGCCCCTTTACAAAAATCCGGCTGACGAAAGCATCGTGACCCAGTTTGACATGGAGTCTCTGGAAAAAATCGGGCTTCTTAAATTTGATTTTCTCGGCCTTAAGACGCTTACGGTCATTGAGAAGACATTAAAGTATATCAAGCAAGGAGACAGTGACCTTAATCTTAATGACATGCCGTTTGATGACGAAAAGACCTATGGCCTGTTAAGCTCGGGACAGACAACAGGCGTGTTCCAGCTTGAAAGCGAGGGCATGAGAGACATCCTTATAAGGATGCAGCCTAACAGGTTTGAAGAGCTTATCGCTCTTGTTGCGCTTTACAGGCCCGGGCCGATGGCGTGGATAGATGACTTCATCAAATGCAAGAAGGGAGAGAAAAAGATTACTTACATCCTGCCTCAGATGAAGGAGATACTTGATGAGACCTACGGGATTATCCTGTATCAGGAGCAGGTAATGATGATAGCAAATAAGATTGCGAATTTCAGCATGGGACAGGCGGACATCCTCAGGCGGGCCATGGGCAAAAAGAAGATTGAAGAGATGATGAAACAGAAGGAGAGTTTCGTAAGCGGCGCGGTCAAGAACGGCATTCCTGAAAAGAAGGCGGCGAAACTTTTCGAAAAAATGGAACCCTTTGCCCAGTACGGCTTTAACAAATCTCATTCCGCAGCCTATGCTTTCATCGCTTACCAGACGGCATATCTTAAGGCGCACTATCCAGTTGAGTTCATGGCAGCTACGCTCAGCCTTGATGTGAATGACACCGACAGGATTGTAAAGTCGATCAATGAATGCAGAAATATGAAGATAGAAATGCTTCCGCCTGACATAAACCTTTCCGGACGCGAGTTCAAGGTCATAGGCAATTCAATACGTTTCGGCCTTGAGGCTGTAAAAGGCGTGGGCGGCGCAGCGATAGAGTCTGTTCTTGAAGTCAGGGAAAGCGAAGGCCCGTTTGAGTCAATCGCAGACCTCATCCGGAGAGTTGATTCAAGGAAGGTTAACAAGAAAGTCCTTGAAAGCCTTGTGAAGGCAGGCGCCTTTGACTCTATAGGCATTTCAAGAGGGGCTGCGATGAAAGCCGTCAACGATATTCTGAGCGGCAGCGGCAGGGACGCAAGGCTTAACGGCCAGCAGAGCATTTTTGGCGATGAAAAATTTGAGCATGAGATCCCAACAGAGGAATGGGACGAGGCAGAACTCCTGAAAAATGAGAAAGATACCCTCGGTTTTTATATAACAGGCCATCCGCTTATGAAATACAGGGGGAAGCTTGCCGCCCTGAACATAAAAAAGACCTCTGAGATAGGCGGTATGTCCGACAGGGAAGATGTACAGGTTGCGGGCGTAATAGCAGCCATTAAGAAATTTCAGAAAAAGGGCACAACAGATACAATGGCGTATCTGACAATAGAAGATGAGGAAGGCAATCTGGAAGCGATAGCCTTTACCGATATCTACAGAAGCAGCCTTGGACTTCTTAAGAAAGACACGCCGATTATTGTGAAGGGAACTATTGATAAGACGGAAAAGGGCGTTAAACTCCTGTTAAGAGAGATATCCGGCATTGACGGCATGGCTTCAAAGAATGGCTTAAAATGCGAGATTAGTATAAAATATCCTATTGCTGGCGGTTTAATCCTCAAAAATCTGAGGGAAGCGCTGTCGGAAAGTTCAGGAGAGTGCCCTTTATATCTAAGAGTATATCTGCCTGACTCCGAGGTATTTATCGCCACAGGGCTTCAGATAGAGCCAAGCAATATGCTGATAAACAGGCTTGAGGAGATTCTCGGGAAAGGAGCAGTGAAAATTACAAATTAAAAATGCAAATTGCAAAAATCAAAATCATGGAACTCAGCGATTTTGCATTTTGATTTTTTATTTTTGAATTTGTTGTATGAGATACTATCTTGAGTTTGAAAAACCCATAGAAGAGCTTGAGCTTAAAATAGAGGAACTTAAGAGTCTTTCCAACAGGAAAGACATAGATATAGACTCGGCAGTAAAAAAGCTTGAGAAAAAGGCAAGGGAACTCCGCTCTGAAATCTTTTCCAATCTCACGCCATGGCAGAAAACGCTTCTTGCAAGGCATCCTGACAGGCCTTATACCCTTGACTACATAGAGATGTTTTCAGAAGATTTCATAGAGCTTCACGGCGACAGAAGGTTTTCCGACGACCCAGCGATAGCCGGAGGTTTTGCAACTATAAACGGCGTGCATGTGATGGTTATAGGCCACCAGAAGGGAAGAGGGACAAAGGAAAGGATATACAGAAACTTCGGGCAGCCGCAGCCTGAGGGCTACAGAAAGGCCTTGCGGCTTATGAAACTTGCGGAGAGATTCAAGAAGCCTATAATTACGCTTATAGACACACCGGGAGCCTATCCCGGCATAGGCGCTGAAGAAAGAGGGCAATCAGAGGCTATTGCGACTAATCTTATGGAAATGTCTAAGATAAAAACTCCCGTAATCTCTATTGTTATCGGCGAGGGCGGAAGCGGCGGTGCGCTCGCATTGGGAGTTGCGGACAGGATTTATATGCTTGAACATTCTGTTTATTCCGTAATATCACCTGAGGGATGTGCCGCTATATTATGGAAAAAAGACGGCGACCTTACTCCTGAGGAGTTCTCAAAGTCAGCGGATGCGCTTAAGCTTACGGCTCAGGACCTCCTCGGATTCAAGATAATTGACGGCATAATACCGGAGCCGCTCGGCGGCGCCCACAGAAACCCTGAAGCAGTCGCGAAAAATATTTCAGGGATAATAATGCAGTCAATTGAAGAGCTTGGCACTAAGAGCGGCAGTAAGCTGATAGATGAAAGGTATAAGAGGCTCAGGCGGGTCGGAAGTTTTGAGGCAGCAGGTTAAATAAACGGTTAATGGGTGAACCCCGTTAGAGATTCATCTCTAAACGGGGTGAATAGGTGAGTGGGTTTTTACGGTTCGCCGGACAGCAATTCCCCATTATTTTAAAGCCGGTGTGGTGGAACTGGCAGACGCGCCGGACTCAAAATCCGGTTGGGGCAACCCAGTGGGAGTTCGATTCTCCCCACCGGCACCATTCTTTATCGATATGAAAATTATTTGATTATGCCAATTCTTCCTTGAGGCCCCAAAAACTCCTGCTTTGGTATTATCTGAAACGGCATTTATAAAAACACCTCTACTGTGTTTCCGCCTTTGCTCTTTGATTTGTACAGCGCATTATCTGCTTTTTGAAGGAGCTGTTCCAGAGTGCTGTCGTGCTCAGGATATGACGCGATTCCAATGCTTATCGTAAGCCTTGTGTTTTCAGGAGGGAGTTCGGTTTTTCCTACATCGTTTACCAAACGCTCTGCAATGCTTTTTGCAACGCTCTTTTCAGTTTCAGGAAGTATCACCACAAATTCATTTCCACCATACCTGGCTATAATATCAACAGTTCTCAAAGCATTGAGGATTGTCTCTCCTATCAATGTAAGCGCCAGGTCTCCCATTGGATGACCCAATTTATCATTATAACCTTTAAACCCATCGATATCCATCATCCGCATTAAATGGTAGTGTCAATCATTTTGTGTAAATTCCTTTAAGAGCTTCTTTCCCCATTGTTC
>JASEHP010000116.1 GCA_030018605.1 Thermodesulfovibrionales bacterium | reverse complement strand
TTTAGATGATTTAACCAGTACCTTCTCGGTTACATTTTAGATGATTTAATGCGTTCCGTTCACAATCCCTTCTGATAGCAGTATAATCTTTGTATGTATAAAAGAATTCTTACCGCTGTGAATGAACACCTGAATTCAGAGGTTACGGCAAGGTATGCGGTAAATCTTGCAAAGGTCAGCGGCGCAAGGCTTTATCTCTGCTTTGTTGCTGAAAAAGAAATGACGGCCTCTACAATTAACAGGGCGGGAGAGGCGGTGAAGCGGATATTCATCGAGGCAGAAAAAATCGGTTTGGAGGTCGAGGCGATAACCGAGGCAGGAGACCCTGTAAGGAAGATTCATGAAATCGTCAGAAAAGAGGGGATAGATATTGTCTTTGCCTCAACAAGAAAGGAAGATATTGAACGGAGGTTTTTTGCAGGCACTATTGTAAGACGCCTTTCTCTCAGCCTCCCCTGTTCAATGGCTATCGTCAGGGTGGTGCACACAGGCAGGATACATCCGAGAGAAATACTCGTTCCTCTCAAGGCGCGGATTGACCATGTTGAAGAAAGAGCCTATTTTACGGCAAAGATCGCACAGGCATTCGGCTCAAAGGTTTTTATATTTCACTCTCCGGAAGTAGTATCAAAATTTTTTCATGGAGAAATTCATCTGACGCCGCTTGAGTGGGAAGAGAAACTTCCCAAAGACATATCAGATTTCATGGACCATATGAAGAGATACAGGATTGCCCATGCGGGGAGGTCTGTTCCCGGAAGCATAGGCAGGATGATTGCGATAGAGGCATTCTCTAAGAGGCATGACCTTATAATAATGGGAGCCAGCCAGAGGAGCATGCTGAGTTCTGTATTAAAAGGCAATCCTGTTGAGGAAGTGTTGAGGAATACACCGTGCGACCTGATAATTTTAAAACCGAGACATGAGGACTGATGTGAAAATAATTGATAGCTAACTCTGTTTCTTGTTGTCATTCCGCACTTGATGCGGAATCCAGTCTTTTACGTAAGCATCTGGATTCTCCTATCAAGTCGGGGAATGACAGAACTAAGCTAACTAATGAAAATACATAATCTCACAAAAGAAGAAGTCTTAAGCACACTTGTTACATCAGAGAACGGGCTTTCAGAAGAGGAGGCTAAAAGGCGGCTTTCCGAGTTCGGCTTTAACGAGATAAAAGAGGCAAGGGAAAAACCTCTCTATATAAGATTCTTTAAACAGTTCGCTCATTTTTTAGCGATACTCCTCTGGATTGCGGCCTTCATGTCATTTTTGTCTGAATACCTCCATCCGGGCGAGGGCATGCTCACCCTCGGCATAGCAGTAATAGCTGTCATATTGATTAATGCAGGGTTCACCTTTATTCAGGAATACCGCGCTGAGAAGGCGCTTGAAGAATTAAAAAAACTACTGCCATTTTATGTGAAGGTTTTAAGGGATGGGAAAGAAAAAGAAATCTATGCGCGTGCTGTTGTCCACGGCGATGTCATCCTGCTTTCAGAGGGCGATAAAGTCCCTGCGGATGCAAGGCTCATAGAGGCTTCAGGGTTGAGAGTGAACAACGCTCCTCTCACGGGTGAGTCAGAACCGATGCTGAGAAGGCATGAGGCATATGAGGGAGAGTTTATCGAGAGCCATAATATTGTCTTTGCAGGCACAGCAGTTGTGAGCGGTTCAGGAAGGGCGGTCTCATTTGCAACGGGAATGCAGACAGAGTTCGGGCGCATAGCGCACCTGACAG
The DNA here is from genome assembly GCA_030018605.1 of Thermodesulfovibrionales bacterium. Lineage (GTDB taxonomy): Bacteria > Nitrospirota > Thermodesulfovibrionia > Thermodesulfovibrionales > UBA1546 > UBA1546. Next base: position 3,607 of record JASEHP010000116.1, on the reverse strand, counting down.
GCGCTGTAGAGGCAGGTCTCAGCCCTCTTCAAAAAGAGATTGTAAAGGCTACAAGAGTTATTGCTGTAATAGCTGCTGTGGTCGGCGTATTCTTTTTTTTGCTTGGATTTTTAATCGGCAGGACTTTTTGGAACAACTTCATATTTGCCATCGGTATAACAGTAGCCCTTATCCCTGAAGGCATGCTTCCTACGGTAACGCTTGCCCTTGCAATGGGAAGCCAGAGGATGGCAAAGAGAAAGGCATTAATCAAAACCCTTACTTCTGTTGAAACGCTCGGCTCTGTAACCGTGATATGCACAGATAAGACAGGCACGCTCACTCAGAATAAGATGGCCGCAACAAAGGTATGGACTATAGACGGCGAAGAAAAGACGCGGGAAAGTTTGCTGAAAATAGCTTATCTCTGCAACAACGCACGTTTTATTGAAGGACAATACAAAGGCGACCCGACAGAAACAGCGCTCCTCAAATATGCCCGCGAAGCCATCGGCGATGTAACGGCAGAAAGGCTGTCTGAAATCCCCTTCGATTCTGAGAGGAAAAGGATGACGGTGGTTTATAAAATCCCCCCTTTGTTAAAGGGGGGCGAGGGGGGATTTACTTCTTTCACCAAAGGCGCTCTGGAGAGCATGTTGCCATTATGCACTCACATATTGATAAATGAAGAAAAGATGCCTGTTAATGAAAAAATTAAAGCAGAAATAATTGATGCCTATCATGATTTAATGGATAAGGGGCTGAGAGTGCTTGCCTTTGCATGCAAAGAGATAGAAGCCCCCCCACCCACCCCTCCCCCTCAAGGGGGGAGGGCGAGGGAGAGGGTGAGTCAAGCTGAAATAGAAAACAATATGATCTTTGTCGGACTCATAGGCCTCGAAGATCCTCCAAGGCCGGAGGTGCCGGATGCAATCAGGAAATGTCACGAAGCAGGGATAAAGGTAATAATGATTACAGGAGATGCAAGCAGGACTGCGGTTGCAATTGCAAAAGAGATAGGGCTTGTTAAAGGGATCCCTGTTGTTATTGAAGGCAATGAGTTTATCCGGATGAGCGATAAGGAATTGAGGGAGAAACTTTCAGAAAAAGAGGTTATATTTGCACGGATGACACCCAAACACAAGATGAGGGTTGTATCAATATTAAAGGAAGAAGGCGAGGTTGTAGCTGTGACAGGCGACGGCGTTAATGATGCCCCGGCGCTTAAAAAGGCTGATATTGGAATAGCGATGGGAATCTCCGGCACGGACGTTGCAAAAGAGGCATCTGATATGGTTCTGCTTGATGACAATTTTGCGACTATTGTCAATGCAGTTGAAGAAGGAAGGACAGTATATGAGAATATCAAGAAGTTCATAACGTATATCTTTGCATCCAATATCCCGGAGGCTGTGCCGTATCTTGCATATATCCTTCTGAAAATCCCGCTTCCGCTTACGATAATACAGATACTTGCTGTTGACCTCGGCACGGACATGCTCCCCGCGCTTGCGCTCGGCGCAGAAAAGCCAATGCCGGGGATAATGAAACAGCCGCCGAGAAAATTACAGGAAAGACTGCTGAATTTTTCTTTAATCAGCAGGGCATATCTCTTCCTTGGCCCGATTGAGGCTGCCGCATGCATGTTCGGATTTTTCTATATTATGTTTAATGGAGGGTGGAGATGGGGCGAGATGCTTCCGCCGAATAACATCCTTTACATGCAGGCGACAACAGCATGTCTTACAGCGATAATAGTCACCCAGATCGGGAATGTCTTTGCATGCCGCTCATCAAAGGAATCCGTACTCAGCATAGGATTCTTTACAAACAGGCTGATATTTCTGGGCATTGCCGTAGAGCTTCTGCTCCAGTTATTCATTGTCTATCATCCGTGGGGCAATAAGATATTCGGCACATATCCCATATCTCTCAGTACATGGCTTGTCCTGATTCCCTTTGCAGTTTTCCTGCTGTTTGCCGATGAAGCAAGAAAGCGGATAAGGGTTTGGTCTCCTTGACTTGCCTAAGAGTCAATCATTATACTTTTAACTTACACATAAAATTTTAAAGGGGAAATGATGGAAGAGGTAAATGATCTCATAGAGCAGCGGATTAAAAAACTCGATGAGCTTAAGGCGCTTGGCGTGGAGCCTTTCGGCGGGAGTTTTGATGTAAAGGACTACGCTGCCGACCTGATCAATAAACACAATTCCACGGGCAAGGAGGAGCTTGAGGCTTCTCCCGTTCAGTGCGTAATAGCCGGAAGGATAATCATGATGCGGGATTTCGGAAAGGCCGCTTTCGCGCATGTGCAGGATTCAACTGCAAGAATCCAGGTCTATTTTAGAAAGGACATCCTGAATGAAAAATACAGCGTTGTTAAAAAACTTGATATCGGAGACATCGCCGGGATAAGCGGAAAGCTTTTCAGGACAAAGACGGATGAACTCACAATAGAAGTTGATGACTTTACATTTCTCACAAAATCACTTCGGCCGTTGCCTGAGAAGTGGCATGGGCTTAAAGATATAGAGACGCGGTACAGGCAGAGGTATGTTGATTTAATCGTCAATCCTGAAGTGAAAGAATCATTCAAGAAAAGAAGCTCAATCATAAAGGCAATGAGGGATTTCCTTGAGACAAAGGGTTTTATAGAAGTAGAGACGCCCATGATGCACCAGATACCGGGCGGCGCTGCCGCAAGGCCGTTTCAAACGCACCATAACGCCCTTGATATTGACCTGTATCTCAGGATTGCCCCGGAGCTGTATCTCAAAAGGCTGCTTGTCGGTGGGTATGAAAAAGTTTACGAACTCAACAAAAATTTCAGGAATGAAGGCATCTCAACTAAACATAACCCGGAATTTTCAATGCTGGAGTTCTATATCGCATACAAGGACTACAATTATCTTATGTCCCTTACGGAAGATCTTATCTCTTATGTGACAGAGAAAACCCTCGGGACATTGAAAGTCCAGTTTGGAGGCGAAGAGATAGACTTTACCCCCCCATGGCCAAAGATACCTTTTCTTGATTCGCTGACTCAAAAAGGCGTGCCGTCAGACATCCTGAATGATATTGACAGGGCAGCAGCATGGGCAAAGGCAAATAAGATTGAAATAGGCAAGGGAGCATCGCTTGGAAAGGTTCTTGATGAGATTTTCAAAGAAAAAGTTGAGCCGTACCTCATACAGCCCGTATTCATAATTGATTATCCTGTTGAACTCTCACCGCTGGCTAAGAGGAAAAAAGACAGGCCCGAGCTTGTGGAGAGGTTTGAGCTTTTTGTTTCAGGCAGGGAAATAGCCAATGCCTTCTCTGAGCTCAATGACCCTATGGACCAGAGGGAGAGATTCCAGAGGCAGGTGGAGGCAAAGGAAAAGGGAGACGAAGAGACAATGTGGATGGATGAAGACTTTATCAAGGCGCTGGAACACGGGATGCCTCCTGCGGCAGGCGAGGGCATAGGAATTGACAGGCTTATTATGCTTCTCACCAATTCTCAGTCAATAAGGGATGTAATTCTTTTCCCTCAGTTAAAGCCGGAAGCATGAAGAATCTGCAAGGACTACTGTAACAGCAAAATGATAATGTCCTAAATGAGCAAAGTAGAAATGTCCTATCT
>JASEHP010000115.1 GCA_030018605.1 Thermodesulfovibrionales bacterium | reverse complement strand
AGGTGCGCCCCTTTTTTACCCTATTTCATTTTCACACAAGAAAGTTTACACTACCAGGATATCAATGTCATCATAAGTGATGTTTTTATGAATCCAAATTGTAAAAAAGGATATGGAGGCCCGGATGACGAAAAAAAACCCTTTGGTGGTATTTATCTGGCACTGGAAATAAAAGGACTTATGAAAAGTGCTGATAAAAAGAGGGAAATCTGTTGTCTCCTCGTTTCTGATAAAAAAGATGCAGAAAAATACTTTGAGCAATGGATTCCTAAAGATTGGGAGTCTGAGGGATTTATTAAATTTGTTGACAAGTTTCCCAGGGAAAAGTTGAAAGAGGAATTCTTAGGCAAAACCTATTTAGCCTTTGTTGAACTTGCAAATATTGGAAGAATTATCAAGGGAGATAAGTGTCCCAAAATCATTGGAATGAAAGATGTATTATCTACTGTCAGGAAACTCAGTGATACCCCTGCTGCTGTAACAATATTGCTTCAAGGGGAGACTGGAACTGGCAAAGAGCTGGTGGCGAGGCATATACATGAAAATAGTCATAGAAAAAGTATGCCTTTTGTTACTATTAATTGTGCAGCAATTGCAGAAACACTTGTTGAATCAGAGTTGTTTGGGATATGTGCTAAAACGGCAACTGAGGCAAGAGAAAAGGCTGGCTATTTTGAACAATCTCATGGTGGAACTATTTTTCTCGATGAAATTGGTGTGATGCCACTTAACCAGCAGGCAAAACTGCTGAGAGTTTTACAGGACAAAAAGATAAGCAGGGTGGGAAGTACCCCAAAATGTAAATGCATAGACAAAACTCATCAAGATCATACAAATATTAGTGTTGATGTTAATATCATCGCCGCAACAAACAAAAACCTGAAGGATATGGTTAAAAGTGGTCAATTCAGAGAAGATTTGTATTATAGGCTTGGTACTCCAATAGAAATACCACCTCTCAGAGAAAGAAAAGAGGATATACCCCCTTTAGTGGAGGAGTTTCTTAAGAAGTATAATCTACTGCATATATACTCCTTAATAATTAGCGAAAATACCATAACACTGATGTCCTCTTACGACTGGCATGGGAATGTAAGAGAGCTTGAAGAGTTAATTGACGTAGGAGTGCGTCTTGGTGAGCAATGGATAGTTGATCAGATAAATAAAAAAATGTCTAATTCTAAAAACAAAGTGAACCTTCATTCAGAGGCAATAAATATCCCAGACGAAGGAGTTGTACCGAAAGATGAGTTGCAGAAGACAAAGAAGGCTCTTATTATGGAGGCTTTAAAACGGACTAATGGTAATATAACGAATGCAGCCGAATTACTCCATGATAAACAGAAAAATATTAGTCGCTATTGTGATGAACTCGGTTTAAAGGATTTTATAGAATCTTGCAAGAAAAAGGACTAATTTGATGGTATCCAACAATTTTATTGTCCCTTCCTGTATATCCTTAGTCATTTTAGGCAGCCAAAACTGACTGAACCCCTCTTTCGCAAATATCCCTCTCTGCGTAACCCATTGATTATCCTTGATTTTTAAGCTGGCATATGTATTGCTTTTCCTTATAGTAGGTGCAACAAACACCGAAAGGAGGTGAGAAAAATGGCGATAAAGGAAAAAACTACACAGGACACAACAGTTGTTGAGCGCGTTGTCGGCGGGCATCACCACAAAACACATATCTGCGACACAGAGCGAAACATCCACGTTGAGAGACTCGGCAGAACTCCAGAAGAAGCAAGAGAAAGGGCATGGGATTCCTATGGAAAAGCACGTAGTAAAAAATGACAACAACGGGGGGGGCAAGTACCCCCCCCAAAAAAAGAGAAGAAAGGAGGAGGGAATATGCAATTGGTAAAGCTGAATAATTTTTTCTGGCGGGCGATTTTCGCAGTATCGTATACGGCTGTTGTTCTGCCATTCACAGTGAACTTCTTTAAAAGTATCGCTAGTCCGTCGACCCTGATGCTGGCTATCCCTGCAATCCCTCTTGTGGACGCACATAATTTCATGCTGCCAGTCTTTTTGGCAGGACTTGAATTTGCCAGCATTCAACTTGCCTGTTCGTTCTGGGCGATGAAGCATCATATTAATAGGTATCTCATTCTCATCATCTTTTTAGCATGTCAGGCATTTGCTGTTACATCCGTATATTATGACATCCGAATTAAAGATTTTCAGACCATGAAAAATACAGTTGACATCGCAAGAACTGAATCTGTTGAGTCTCTGAGAAATACGGTATCAGGGCTAAAAGAACAAGCCGCAACAGTTTCTGCTGAATTAAACAAAATCAGGCGTGACAGGGACAGCAATGACATCGCTATTGACAAATGGTTGGCTCGGATGAGTAAAGAGAAAATTTCTGTAAACAAAGAACCCATAAGAGTAGAGATACAGAACAAAGAAAGATTCCGCGAGAAACGTGAGCGAGAGATAGATGATTTAATTAAGCAAAAGAGAGTGCTTGATAATGACCTTAAAAAGAAGCAAAGTGAGTTGGAAGCCTACATCAAAGATGAAAACAAGGGTTTGAAATACAAATCGGAGCTCGAGTTTATTGTAAAAGAGGTTTTCACCTACAAAGGCGGATTTGCAGCCGCTTTTGTCAGTCTTTTCCCAATAAGTATTTTAGGGGTCGCTTTTATATTGCCGAAAAATTCAAGTGCAGATGCCGGAGTGCTGCCATCATTTGATTTGAGAGGGCATCTCCATAACGCCGCCTCACTGCCTGAAGATATGCACTTCAATTATGTAAAGTTATTAGTTCCTTCTTTGGATGCCTATCTTTCGGCTCTCAAGGCTTCCAAAAAGATCCTTAATGAGAACGACGGCCTGAATCTTCATACCTCGCTTATTAGGCAAATAATAAACGAAGTAAAGGGACTTCAGGGGCAGATAACATCGAGCAAATTGGAGGAGAACTCAAAGAGCTACATGCTTAATGAGCTTAATAACTTACTAAACCAGCAACTAACAGTAAAGGAGGAAATGAGCCATGTCTAAGACAAATTTTAATCTGCCAACAGCGGGTAATACGGGGAGCGTTACAACAAAAAGTCACCTCCCTGCACAAACACAGCAGATGAGTTTCACAGTCGAGGAACTTCTTACCAAAATTGATCAGGTGAAAAGTGCAGGCTTCGGACCAGAGCCAGCTCTTTTTGAGATGGTAGTGTCCTCTGGAGCGCGGGAACTGAAGAGGACAATTGAGGATGCCAAGGCAAGCGCAGTCCGTGCCAGGAGAGAACTTATTGACGGGTTGGCGTCTTGCATCATTATCTATATCGATACGCACAAAGCTGACCTGAAGGTCAGAGGCTCGGCTTTTGTGACAACGACACTCGTCACCTTGACCGGGAAACTCAACGCCATCGTTGAATCAGTTATCACAAGTTTTTTCGAGACGTATTCTCGAACTGTCGAGGATTATGAAAGGATTCCGAATCTTACAGATGACGTACGACAGGAACTCCGCCAGAATGCCTTAGACAGAGCAAGAAGGATAGCAGAACTCAGCCAGTCCTCCTTCTTTGATATTCTCAACAATCTCAAAGAACAGGTCATAAAGCTGAGCAACGAGATAGGAGAGAGATAATATCTGACTTAAAAAGAAAATTTGCCTTTATGGAGTTGAAGAAATTGTAAAAAAGAAAGGAGCTTGCGATGATAGGTCCAAAAGATTTTGCCACCGGATGCCTGACAATAATTTTGTGTATAGTTCTGATACCTTTACTCTACATCGGACTTAAAGTAAGCCTTTTAATTGCTATTCCTCTTGCGATAATTGTCGGGGTAATCTTAGGAATCGCTATTTTGGGGAGAATAATCAGGCTTATTTTCTCATAAGATGCAATCGGATTACCACTCTGTTCTATAATTCGGCGCTTCTCTTGTGATAATGACATCGTGGACGTGGCTTTCTCTCAAGCCTGCGTTTGTAATCCTAATGAACTTTGCCTTCTGCCGTAATTCATTCAGGTTTTTACATCCGCAGTAACCCATTCCCGAACGAAGCCCGCCCATTAACTGATGCACGCTCTGCGAAAGAGGCCCTTTATTGGGGACTCTCCCCTCAACTCCTTCGGGAACAAGTTTTTTGCTTTCAACGCCTGCCTGCTGGTATCTATCTTTTGATCCCTGCTCCATTGCGCCGAGAGAGCCCATCCCTCTATAAACTTTGTAGCTTCTTCCCTGATAGAGAATTGTTTCGCCGGGAGATTCATCTGTCCCTGCAAAAAGGCCGCCTATCATAACAGAGTGAGCTCCTGCCGCAAGGGCCTTTGTTATATCGCCTGAATATTTCACGCCTCCGTCGGCAATGACAGGGACTCCGTGTTTTTTTGCAACTGAATAGCAGTTTACAATGGCTGTAATCTGCGGGACTCCTGCGCCTGCGACAATCCTCGTTGTACAGATGGAACCTGGGCCTATCCCTATTTTGACTGCGTCAGCACCTGCCCTTATTAAATCCAGCGTCCCTTCAGCAGTCCCTACATTTCCTGCAATGACTTCTACATTGAATTTTTTCTTAACCTTCTTTAAGACCTCTATGACCGACTTTGTATGGCCGTGAGCCGTATCTATTGCAATCACATCCACGCCTGCCTTTACAAGAAGGCTGGCCCTGAAAATGGCATCCTCTCCAACGCCTATCGCTCCTCCGACCCGTAATCTTCCCACCTTATCCTTGCATGCATGAGGATACTTTTTTCTCTTCTCTATGTCCTTGATTGTTATAAGTCCTTTCAGGTTGAAGTCTTTATCCACGATCGGAAGTTTTTCAATCTTGTATTTATGGAGAATTGCCTTTGCTTTTTCAAGGTCAGTTCCTATGGATGCCGTTATCAGTTTTTTTCTTGTCATAACATCCGAGACTTTTTTGCTCAGCCCTGTCTCAAACTTTAAATCCCTGTTTGTAAGTATCCCGACGAGTTTTCCTTTTATTGTGACAGGCACGCCTGATATCTTGTATTTCTCCATCAGGGCCATAGCCTCTGATATCGGCTCATCGGGCGAGATGGTTACAGGATCTATTATCATCCCGCTCTCTGATTTCTTTACCCTGTCAACTTCGGACGCCTGCTTCTGCGCGGACATTGCCCTGTGGATTATTCCGATTCCGCCTTCGCGCGCTATTGATATCGCAAGCTCTGATTCCGTGACTGTATCCATGGCAGCGCTGAGCAGAGGGATATGTATTTTTATCTTCTTTGTAAGGCTGGTGGATATGTCGGCGTCTCTTGGAAGGATATCTGATTTCGCAGGAATAAGAAGCACATCATCAAAAGTTAAACCTACTGGCATTTTTTGTTCTATCATCTCTGGCATTTCTCGCCTCTGAAAAATTTCTTATCATTTTAGCATTTCTTGATTAGGGAAGGCAATGCCGCGCATTAAATCATGTTATAGCGATTTAGAAATGTCCTATTCTTAGCGAAATAGAAATGTCCGCTT
>JASEHP010000114.1 GCA_030018605.1 Thermodesulfovibrionales bacterium | reverse complement strand
TTGACTATCTCATCAAAAAAGGAGGTATGTCGCATTTGTATGGAACTTATACAGACCATTTAAATTTTTCCCAAAATCATTTATAATTATCCAAGCGCATGACAGCGATTGTTATAATCCCTGCCCGTTATGATTCAACCCGTTTTCCGGGAAAGCCCCTTACACCCCTAAATGACAAGCCTTTAATCCGGCACGTTTACGAAAATTCCAAAAAATCAAAACTTGCCAAAGATGTGATTATCGCAACCGACAGCGAAGTTATATTCAAGGCTGTGACCGGATTCGGAGGGAAGGTTGTAATGACCTCGGACAGGCATACGTCAGGCACAGACCGCATAGCAGAGGCAGCGGTTGCTCTGGATTATGATATAATTGTCAATGTTCAGGGGGATGAACCGTTAATAAGACACGAGATGATCGATGACGTTATAAGCCTGCTTGACGATAAAAGGGCGTCAATCGGAACCCTGATAAAAAAAATAGAAAATCCTGAAGATATCTTTGACCCCAATGTTGTGAAAGTGGTTTGCGACAAGGAGGGGTTTGCAATGTATTTTTCAAGAGCGCCTATACCGTTTGATAGAGAGAGTTTTAGAGCAGAAGCGCAGAAGAGCAACAGAGCAGAAGCAAAAATAACTTTTGAACTTTTGAACTCTGGAACTACGGCACCGTTGATGTTTAAGCATCTCGGCATTTACAGTTACAGGCGCGATGCGCTTTTAAATTTCGCGAAAATGGAACCCGTGGAATTAGAGCAGATTGAGAAACTTGAACAGCTTCGCGCGCTTGTGAACGGATTGAGGATAAAGGTAAAGGAAACTTTTTTTGAAACCATAGGGGTTGATACCCCGCAGGACTTAGAGAGGGTGAAAAAATGGCTAAGTTTATCTTCGTAACAGGCGGAGTTGTATCGTCACTTGGAAAAGGCATTGCTGCTGCCGCAACAGGCGCCCTTCTTGAGGCGCGAGGATTAAAAGTTACAATCCAGAAGCTTGACCCTTATATCAATGTGGACCCGGGCACGTTGAGCCCGTTTCAGCACGGCGAGGTCTTTGTAACGGATGACGGCGCAGAAACCGACCTCGACCTCGGGCATTATGAAAGATTCACTCATATAAGAACTTCTCAGGCAAATAATTATACTACAGGAAAGATCTACTACAATGTCATAACAAAAGAGCGCCGCGGCGATTATCTCGGAGACACGGTTCAGGTTGTGCCCCATCTTACGGATGAGATAAAGCGCGCCATAAAATCAGTAAGCAATAATAATGATGTGGTCATAGTTGAAATAGGCGGCACGATCGGCGATATGGAGAGCCTTCCGTTCCTTGAGGCCATAAGGCAGATGCGCTATGACGTAGGAAGGGAAAACGTCCTTTACATTCATCTTACTCTGATTCCTTACATAAAAGCAGCAGGCGAGCTAAAGACTAAACCCACGCAGCACAGCGTAAAAGAGCTGCGCGCAATCGGTATCCAGCCCGACCTGCTCTTATGCAGAACAGACAAGCCCATCACTCCCGAAGCAAAGAAAAAGATAGCGCTCCATTGCAACCTTGACAGCGATGCGGTTATCACTGCAATGGATGTAGATACAATATACGAAGTCCCGCAGGCTCTCAGCCTGGAAGGATTCGACCAGCAGATTGTCAATAAACTGAAGCTCCCTGCCAAAGACGCTGATTTGATGCAGTGGAAAGGTATTGTTAGAAAATTAAAAGAACCCAAGCATGAAGTAACTATTGCCATAGTCGGCAAATATGTTGGGCTTAAGGATTCGTACAAAAGCCTGATGGAGGCCCTTATACACGGCGGAATCGCAAATGACGCAAGGGTAAATCTCCAGTGGATTGATTCAGAGGAAATAGAAGTTCACGGGGCGGAAAAATATTTGTCTGATGCTGATGGCATCCTCGTGCCCGGAGGATTTGGCTACAGAGGGATAGAAGGCAAGATTGAGGCAGTGAGATATGCCCGCGAGAAAAAGATACCTTATTTCGGAATATGCCTCGGAATGCAGTGCGCCGTTATCGAGTATGCAAGAAATGTATGCGGGCTTAATGCAAACAGCACGGAGTTTGACCTCAATGCGAAAGACCCTATAATTTATCTTATGGAGAGATGGTTTGATTTCAGAAAAGGCAGGATAGAAGAAAGAACCGACGCCTCTGAAAAGGGAGGCACTATGAGGCTTGGAGCGTATCCATGTGTTCTTGAAAGTAATACAAACGCATCCAAGGCTTACGGCATAAAAGAAATCTCGGAAAGGCACAGGCACAGATATGAATTCAATAACGCTTACAAGGGAATATGCACAAGGCACGGCATGAAGATAAGCGGGACAAGCCCTGATGGTGAGCTCGTGGAGATTGTTGAAGTTGAAGACCATCCGTGGTTCCTGGGATGCCAGTTTCATCCTGAGTTTAAGTCAAGGCCTACAGAACCTCATCCGCTGTTCAGAGAATTCATAGCCGCTTCTTTGAAAGAAAAACGCGCCTTGTTTCAGTATGACGAAAGAGAAGTGGAGATGAAAAAAGGCAGAGAGGAAAAGCTTTCCTAAAGGATACGATGACAAAGGAAATTAATATAGCAGGCGCAAAACTGGGGAAAGATAATCCTCCTTTAATAATTGCAGGCCCGTGTGTTATCGAGAATGAAGATATAACGCTTCACACCGCGCAAAGGCTGAAAGATATATGCAATAGCGCCGGGATCTCCTTTGTATTTAAATGCTCTTATGACAAGGCGAACAGGACGTCAATAAAATCTTTCAGGGGCCTGGGAATTGAAAAAGGGTTAAGAATACTTTCAGACATAAAAAACAAATTGAGCATTCCTGTCATTTCCGACATTCATTCTATCGCAGAAGTGAAACCTGCGTCCGAGGTTCTTGACGCATTGCAGATTCCTGCTTTCCTGTGCAGGCAGACGGATTTAATCATTGCCGCGTCAAAGACAGGAAAACCCGTGAATATCAAAAAAGGCCAGTTCCTTGCGCCTTGGGATGTTAAAAACATAATAGAGAAATTCACGGCAGAGGGCAATCATAATTTATTCCTCACAGAGAGGGGCGCATCTTTCGGATACAACAACCTTGTTGTTGATTTCAGGGCGTTCCTGATAATGCGTTCCTTCGGCTATCCTGTGATATTTGACGTGACGCACAGCCTCCAGCTTCCCGGAGAACAGGGCGCTTCATCGGGAGGCCAGAGGGAATTCGCAGAGCCTCTGGCAAGGGCTGCTGTTGCCGTTGGCGTTGATGGATTATTCTTTGAAGTTCATCCCGAGCCTGAAAAGGCATTATGCGATGGCCCGAATATGATAAAACTGGATTCTTTTTTGAACCTGCTCAAAACCATTAAAGCCCTGCATCAAGTGATTAAATGGCCATAATAATAAAAACACATGGAAAATATCATTGACATAGCAAAAAAGGTTTTAAAGATTGAGGCGGATGCTGTCGCTGCTCTCGCGGAAAAACTTGACAGCACTTTTGAAAAGGCGATAGATATTATATTCAAAAGCAAAAGCAGGGTTGTTGTCACAGGCATGGGCAAATCAGGGCTTGTGGGCAAAAAGATTGCCGCCACTCTTGCATCAACAGGCACGCCTGCATTTTTCATGCATCCTGCAGAGGCAAGCCACGGAGACCTCGGCATGGTAACATCAGATGATGTAATCATCGCCATATCCAACAGCGGTGAGACAGCGGAACTTTCCGGGCTGATACCTTTTTTAAAGAGATTCAATGTAGGCCTAATTGCAATGACAGGCAGCCGGAACTCAACCCTTGCAAGGTCTGCGGATGTTCATCTTGATGTGTCTGTCAAAGAAGAGGCCTGCCCTCTCGGAGTCGTGCCGACAGCATCAACAACAGCAGCGCTTGCAATGGGAGATGCGATTGCCGTTGCCCTTCTTGTGAAGAGGGGGCTGAAGCAGGAAGATTTTGCATTCTTTCATCCCGGCGGGAATCTCGGGAAAAAACTATTCATAAAAGTCAAGGACCTCATGCACACAGGCGACGCCCTTCCTTTTGTATCTCCGGAAACCGAAATGACAAAGGCGGTTGTGGAGATATCATCAAAACGGCTCGGAGTTGCGATTGTCAGTGATGCCGGCAAAAAGATTTTGGGGGTTTTAACTGACGGAGATATACGCAGGGGCATAGAAAAATGGGGCAAGGAATTCTTTGATATGAAGGCCGGAGAGGTTATGACAAAAAATCCAAAGACAATCTCCGAAGACGAACTTGTGGTAAAAGCCCTCTCAATAATGGAAACCCATTCTATAACTTCCCTTGCAGTCCCTGATTCTGATGGAAAGGCAATCGGCGTAATCCATCTGCATGATATTTTAAAACAGGGGATTGCGTAGCAATAAGCAAGTGGGCTGTGGCTGGATTGAGGGCAACCATGTCATTTAGAGGTAGTAATTTTCTTAATTTATAAATAATCCAAGAGATTTGTGGAGGTGTTGTGAAAGGCAGGGATTTATTGCCGCAGGAGATTGTTGAAAGCAAAATCCTTTTGCTGAGAGGCAAGAAGGTGATGCTTGATAAGGATTTGGCTATGCTCTATGGTGTTACTACCGGAAATCTCAACAAAGCTGTCACAAGAAATATCGAACGGTTTCCTGATGATTTTATGTTTCAGCTCTCCAAGGAAGAGTGTGCACAGTCTTTAAGATTCCAATTTGGAATCTTAAAGAGAGGACAACATTTAAAATATCTTCCCTATGCTTTTACCGAAAACGGCGTAGCCATGCTTTCAAGTGTTCTTAACAGCAAGAGGGCCGTACAGGTCAACATTCAGATAATGAGAACTTTTACAAAACTCCGTGAGATGCTGGCAACGCATAAAGACCTTGCCCGCAAGATTGAGGAGATGGAAAAGAAGTACGACCATCAGTTTAAGGTAGTTTTTGAGGCTATAAAGCAGTTGTTAGAGCCGCCTGCTAAGTCAAAAAGAAAGGTGGGGTTTCTGAGGGAAAAGGAGAAGTAAGGATGAGAAGGTATTATATTTTTTTAACTCAGGATTTTTTGATGCTTCTGAAAAAGCAGGTTCTCTCTCCTGTGTGACATGCGCCTGCTCCGCGCTGGATTACTTTTACAAGCAGTGTGTCCTCATCGCAGTCATAAAGGATTTCTTTTACTTCCTGAACATTCCCGGAAGTCTCTCCCTTCATCCAGTATTTCTGCCTTGAGCGCGACCAGAAATGCGTAAATCCTGTTTTCAGGGTTTTTTCAATCGCGGTTTTATCCATATAAGCCATCATCAGGACTTCATTGCTTTCCGCATCCTGTATAATCGCCGAGATTAATCCCTTCTCGTCAAATTTTAATTCCGGTATCATAGCTCCTCCATCAACCGCTTTGATTTTAGCATAAAATAAAAGGCCCTGCCTAACCCTTTAAGCGACAGGTAGTGTCAATCATTTTGTGTAAATTCCTTTAAGAGCTTCTTTCCCCATTGT
>JASEHP010000113.1 GCA_030018605.1 Thermodesulfovibrionales bacterium | reverse complement strand
GCTGAATCGTGTTTCTTATCTCCTCTGTCAGCGCGATCACTTCCCATTCCGTTAGCTCTTCATTGTTGACCCTGATTCTCTCTGTGAAACTTACGAGATGCGGGGATGTGAACAGACCTGTCCTGAACCCGGCTGACTGCAATATTGAGGCTACCATAGCCGATGTTGAGCCTTTGCCGTTTGTCCCTGCAACATGTATAGAGTGAAAATTTTCCTGAGGATTGTCAAACAGAGAAAGCAGTTTCACGGTGTTATCAAGCCCGAGCTTGGTGCCGTGTTTCTGAAGCCCGTAGAGATAATTTATTGCACCAGCGTAACCCATAAGTGCAATATTTTACATTAATGCAAGAAAAGTAAGAAGAGAGAAATGAAACTCCCCGCCGCAGAGACGGCGGGGTATCTTAAAGTCTCCCCTCCCCGACGCTTCGGGGGAGGGGATTAAGGAGAGGGTGAAACAAACATCTTAATCACCCCCACCCTAACTCTCCCCCATCAAGGGGGAGGGAAGTTTAAGGAAACCCCACAGCAGAGACTGTGGGGTATTGAAAAATAAAAAAACCGGAATCTGCTGCAAAACGGATTTTCTCACGAAAGGAACCCTATGAGTTTGGCAAGGGTTTTTTTCATGTCTTCTCTGCTGACAACCATATCTATTAACCCGTGCTCAAGAAGAAACTCTGCCCGCTGAAAATTATCAGGAAGCTGCTGCTTCATTGTCTGCTCTATTACACGCGGGCCTGCAAGCCCTATGAGGCTTCTGGGTTCAGCGATTATTATGTCTCCGATTGTGGCAAAACTTGCGGCAACGCCGCCAAATGTCGGGTCAGCAAGGACTGAAATATACGGAATGCCGTTATCCCTGAGCCTTCCTATTGCTGCAGAAACCTTTGCCATCTGCATGAGGGAGAATATCCCTTCCTGCATCCTTGCGCCGCCTGATGATGCAATGCTTATTAATGGCGCTCTTTTTTCAAGAGCCGTTTCTGCAGCCCTTGAAATCTTTTCTCCAACAACAGAGCCCATGCTCCCGCCCATAAAAAAGAAATCCATAACAGTAAGGATTACAGGGAAACCGTTTATCGCTGCCTCGCCTGAGATAACAGCCTCCGAGAGACTGCTCTTGGTCCTGTTTGCCTGTATCCTTTCAGGATACGTAAGAGAATCTTTAAAGTTCAGCGGATCTCCTGAACACATATCCGCGTCAAACTCTACAAAACTTCCTTCATCCGCAAGAAGCTCAATTCTTTCTTTAGCGCTTATCCTGAAATGGTAATCACACTTCGGGCAGACCTTAAGATTCTTGTCTATCTCTTTTTTGTAAACAATCTCTTTGCAGTTATCGCACTTTACCCAGAGGCCTTCCGGGATCTTTACCCTTTTTTGCAGTTTCGGTTCTTTTAACTTTTTAAACCACATCAGATATTTATAACCTCGCCGTCTTTGAGCAGTCTTATATTGGGAATCCCGAGTCTCTTAATCTCTGACCTTATGGTTTTGAGATGCTGGGGCTTGGGATGCGTTATCAATATTTTGTCAGGAGGTATGTTTATTTTGCCAAGCTCTTTTTTGAGCAGCCTCGGGGTGAGATGTCCTGTCTCAACAGCCAGAGTCTCCATTTTATTTGGAAAAGAGACTTCTATTATGGCACGGTGTATCTTTGCTCTGCCTGCTTCCTTCCAGATAGCATGTGTCGGCCCTGTATCGCCTGTATAAAGGAGTCTTTTGCCTCTTCTGTCCTGAATTATATAACCGGTTGCAGGAACCGAATGGTTGACTCTGTATGCAGTAATTTTATAGCCGTTAATTTCAATTTGTCTGCCGGGCTTCACCGCTAAAAACCTTATCACAGCCTTTTCAACATTCGGTATCATTGTGAAATCAGGCCATATCTTATTATTCAAGAGATTGTCTTTCAGCGACTTCAAAACCGGTGCTATCCCTATCACTGTAACATTGTGCCTCTTGTTTTTTATAATTATGTTATCTGCAAGGAAAGGGATTCCTCTTATATGATCAAGATGAGCGTGTGAAACAACAATATGCCGTATTTTCCACTGGGCATTCTCAGAGAGGTAAACGCCGATTGTTCCGGCATCAAGCAGTATCTTCCCGTCAATCAAAAAACCGGGAGGATTATGCCCTGGAAATTCCGCTCCTGAACATCCGAGAACTTCTATTTTCATAGCATAATCTCCATTTCTTCACGCGCTTTTTAAAATGCATCTATCACTAACGGGTCAAACTGCCTGCCCGCATACTTTTTTAATTCATTAAATGCGTCATCAGCTGTGAGGGCTTTTCTGTACGGCCTGTCAGTTGTCATGGCGTCAAATGTGTCGGCAACCGCAATAATCCGCGCTGCTAATGGTATCTCATTATCTTTTAGTCCGTCAGGATATCCTGTCCCGTCATATTTCTCGTGGTGCCCTTCATGCCCGGAATAACATTTTTTAACTGCTTAAGATGACTTAGTATCTCTGAGCCGTATTTTGGATGCAGATTCATTGCCTCAATTTCTCCAGCTTCAAGCTTGCCGTCTTTTAGAAGGACGCTGTCTCTTACCCCTATCTTCCCGATGTCATGGAGTATAGCAGAAAGTTTTAAATTTTCAAGCTCTGCCCTGTTAAGCCCGAGCATGCGTCCTATGGCAAGGCTGTAGTTCATAACCCTTTTCGTGTGGCCTCCTGTGTAAGGGTCTCTTTTTTCAATGGTCTCTGCAAGAGCCTGCGCTGTACCGTAAAATGTATCTTTAAGTTCCTGATACAGATTTGCATTTTCTATCGCAACAGCCACCTGATTTGCAAGAGCGCACAGTATCTCCATGTCCTCACCATCAAAACTCCCTGCCTTTTTGTTTATTGTCTGGAGCGCTCCGAGAATCTCCTCTTTTGTTTTTACAGGCACGCATATCATGTCTCTTGTAAAGAATTCGCTTCTGTCATCTGCGCCCCTGAAAAACCTCGGGTCCGACTGAACATCATGCACTATGACAGGTTCTCCTTTTTCAGCAACCCAGCCGGCTATACCCTCGCCTTTTTTAAGCCGAATCTCTTTTACCTTCTCTCCCTTGTCTCCAAGCGCCACTTCAAAAAAAAGCTCGTTGTTTTCCTTGTCCGCCAGAATGAGACTGCCTGCTTCCGCATTAACAAGCCGCGTTGCCGCTTCAATCGCCCGTTTTCTCACTTCATGCGTATCAAGCGTGGAATTTACCAGAGCTGTCAGTTCCATCAGGGTGTTAAGCTGTGCCAGTTTCCTATCCGAGACCCCGCTCATTTTATTGCCTCTCTTAACTTGAAAAGAAAATCCCTTAATTCCTCATCCACGCCTGTCTGCGCTTTTTTGACTATTGCGCTGCCGACAATTACTCCATCGGCAATGCCTGCTATTGATGCCGCCTCATCAGGAGTTGAAACGCCAAACCCGACGGCAATAGGTTTATCCGTAATCCTGCGAATGCCGTTTATTGATTTTTCAATAGAGCCGTCAAGCAGAAGCTGCGCGCCTGTTATTCCTGTTATTGAAACATAATATATAAAACCCGTGGATGCGCTTGCAACCTTTTTTATCCTGTCCTCTGTTGAAGTCGGCGCAAGCAGGAATATCGCTGCCAACCCTGCTTTTTTAGAAAGCTTTATAAACCCTCCTGCCTCATCAGGCGGAAGGTCAGGGATTATAACGCCGTCAACGCCTGCATCTTTTGCATCCACGATAAATTCCCCTTCGCCGTATTTAAAAACAGGGTTGTAATAAGTCATCAATACCAGAGGGATTTTTGTTTTCTGCCTTAAATCCTTTACGAAAGAGATTACTTTTCTTAAACTAACTCCATTTTTCAAGGCTCTTTCTGCTGCCCTCTGAATCGTCGGGCCGTCTGCCAACGGGTCTGTGAAAGGCACGCCAAGCTCAACAATGTCTGCGCCGCATTCCTCAAACATCAGGGCAATTTCTTTTGTCTTCTCAAGAGAGGGGTCTCCAGCCATTATATAAGGGATTAAGGCCTTCTTATTCTGAGCCTTTAATTTTTTGAATAGCTTTTCTATTTTGTTCATAGTTTTATTCCTTTGATATTAGCTACGTGCTGAACGTCTTTGTCACCCCTTCCCGAAAGATTTATAATGATGATTTTGTCCTTTGAGAGTTTAGGCGCGAGTTTAACTGCTTCTGCAAGCGCATGAGCAGATTCAAGCGCCGGGATTATCCCTTCCGTCTTTGAAAGCAGTTCAAACGCAGCCAATGCCTCGTCGTCTGTTGCGTATGTATACTGAACCCTGCCGCTGTCTCTCAGATAAGGATGCTGAGGGCCTATTGAGGCATAGTCAAGCCCTGCAGAGACAGAATGCGTTCCAAGCACATTTCCGTCATCATCCTGAAGAAGGTAGGTTTTGCATCCCTGAAATACTCCTACAGAGCCCCCGGCAAATCTTGCCGCATGCTCTCCTGTTTCTATGCCCTTGCCTCCTGCCTCTACCCCGACCATCTTTATATCATCGCCAAGAAATTCGTGAAACAAGCCCATTGCATTGCTTCCGCCGCCAACACATGCAACCAGATAATCAGGCAGTCTTCCCTCTGCCTGAAGAATCTGCTTCTTAGCTTCCTTTCCGATAATTGACTGAAAATCCCTCACCATTGACGGGAAAGGATGCGGCCCGAAGACCGTGCCTAAAACATAATGAGTAGTTCTTACATTTGTTGTCCAGTCTCTCAGAGATTCATTTATTGCATCTTTCAATGTCTGCGAACCGACAGCTACCTCAATGACCCGCGCTCCCAGCAGTCTCATCCTGAAAACATTCAGCGCCTGTCTTTTCATATCAACAGATCCCATGTATATCTCGCACTCAAGGCCGATAAGCGCAGCGCCTGTGGCAGTTGCAACTCCATGCTGTCCGGCGCCTGTTTCAGCAATGATTCTTTTTTTGCCGATTCTTTTTGCAAGCAGCGCCTGCCCCAGCGCATTGTTTATCTTGTGAGCGCCTGTGTGAGCAAGGTCTTCTCTTTTTAAATATACCTTTGCTCCTCCGAGGTGTTCCGTAAATCTCTTTGCAAAGTATAAAGAAGTCGGCCTTCCTATATATGTCTTCTGAAGATGCGCCAGCTCTTTCTGAAAGTCTTTATCCTTCCTGTATTTCAGGTATGCCTGTTCAAGTTCAATGAGCGCAGGCATCAATGTCTCAGGAACAAATCTTCCGCCGTATGGTCCGAAATAATCTTTCTTCATCTTCTTCTCTCTCTCCCGCAGTTGCAGTTAAGTCCGTGAGTGCAGCCCTCAAAAGGGTTTACGGCAAGTCTTTTAGGAACAAACTCGCCGCACTTGCAATTCCATCCGCCTCCGTCAGCAGCCTTAGCTTTATCAAGCTCTCTCCCGCAAACCGGGCACAGAGGTTGTATATCGTCCATCGTAACAGATGTTTTTTTAGGATTTTTCCCCATTTCAGAGAAATATTATAGCACATTGAGGCATGCTGCTATATGAGACGCATTAAATCATCTAAAATGTAACCCAAAACATATGGTATAGGGGGTTACAGGT
>JASEHP010000112.1 GCA_030018605.1 Thermodesulfovibrionales bacterium | reverse complement strand
GTAAATTAATCCTCTCCATACTCCAAAACAGACACCGAAAAAAGTAATTATGCCGATTTTTCTGATATCAGAGCATATGCGCCCGAAGAATTTTCAGGCATTATTGTTCTGCGGGTTAGAATTCAGGCAAAACATCACGTCATCAAAATTTTTCGCAGCATTATACCTCTTATCGGTCGTGAACCATTGATACAACATCTGTGGATTGTGGAAGAAACTAAGGTACGTATCCGTGGTAAAGATAATGGTCATAATATTTCTGCCAGCACCATCAGCTAACATAGCGCTTGAGGCTGGCATCAAAACCCTTATGGCTTCTTTTACACACTACCTCACTATCTTCATGCTTATATCAACTGCGGTAGCAGAATGCGTTAAGGCGCCTATCGAGATTAAATCCACTCCAGTCTCTGCAACCTCTCTGACATTCTCAAGACTGACATTCCCCGATGCCTCAAGGATTATATTCTTCTTGGAATTGCGGACAATATTTACAGCCTCTTTCATATCCTGAACAGACATATTGTCAAGCATCACAATGTCAGCGCCTCCTTCTACAGCCTCTTTCAGGTCATTGATGTTTTCCACTTCCACCTCAATCTTCGCAAGATGATGCCCTTCACTTGCCAGACGCAGCGCCTCTTTTATGCTTCCTACAGCTTCTATATGGTTATCCTTTATCAATATGCCGTCAAAAAGCCCGAATCTGTGATTATTTCCTCCTCCGGTCCTCACGGCATACTTTTCCATGAACCTGAGACCCGGCGTTGTCTTCCTCGTATCCACAATCTTTGCATTCATCCCTCTTACTTTTTCAACAAACATATTTGTAAGTGTTGCTATGCCTGAAAGGCGCTGGAGTATGTTAAGGCTTACCCTTTCTCCCGAAAGGAGAACCTTAGTCCTGCCTGAGACCTCGGCAATAACATCCCCTTTCATGACCTTGGAGCCGTCATTGATAAAAACATTAAATCTCACTTCCCGGTCGAAAAAGCTAAAAACTTCTTTTATGAAAGGGATGCCGGCAACAACAAAATTGCCTTTTGCTATTATTAATGCCCTTGATTCGCTGTCTTCAGGTATAAGAAATGCAGTCGTAATATCGCCGTTTCCTATATCCTCTTCAAGCGCTATGCGGATTATTTCTCTGACGCTGTGTGGTATCTTCATATCCTATCATCTCTTCCTGAACAGAGAAAAGAGCCCCCACACACCTCCAAAAACAGCTCCCATGGCAACAGCCGCACGCCAGTCAAACAGTGTGGTAACATTGCCTTCAACGTTCTTGGCAATCATCAGGACAGATGCGCTGTTCTTAACCTTGATATTCATAGCAGCCATAACACCCACTGCGCTCTTATTAGAAACCGCTTCCTCTTTTGATACGACCATGGGAGACAGGGAGAAATTAAGCGATACATTGTTCCCTGCGGTTACCGCGCTGATGCTCTGGTTCAGGCTCACGTCATTGCCTCTGAGAATACAGGCAGTGCCCTGCGTAACTTCAATCCTGTCGCCGTCAATGCTCAGGGCTCCTACCTGCTGCATCTCAATATGCCCGCCATCAACAGCCCTTACAGAACTCTGTTTTATATTTACGGATTCAGCCTCAATTATGTCGACATCCTTCTCTTTGATAATCTCGTTAGTCTTTGCTGCCATATTACCCTCCTGCTGCTTTAAATTTGTTAATGTTCTCCTTTATCCTTTCCTTCTTTGCGGCAAGCTCGCTATGCTTCACTTTCTCTTTTTCAACTACATTGTCAGGCGCTTTTTTAAGAAAATCCTCATTCGTCAATTTTCTGTCAATGAAAGCCATCGCCTCTTCAACCTTTCTTGATTCCTTTATAAGTTTATCAATTTCAGCGTCAATATTCAAAAGCCCCTTAATCGAGATGTATACCTCCATGGAATCCTTCACGCATACCGCGGAATCGGCAGGCTTCTTTATATCCCTCCCTATTGTTATATCATCTGCCCGCGAGAGCTTTTTAATGTAATGCAGATTGGCACTGAGAATACCCGATACTTCACCGGAAAAGGTCTTTATTAATACGCTTACCTCAACAGAAGGAGAGATGTTCATTTCGCCCCTTATAGTCCTTATTCCTGTTATCGCCTCAATAACATAGGACATCTCCTTCTCCGCCTGCGGGTCCTTCGGCAATGATTTTGGATATTCAGAAATCATTATACTTCTGACTTCTGACTTCTGACTTCTGACTTGTTGAAGGTTCTGCCACAGCTCTTCCGTCACAAAAGGCATGAAAGGATGAAGGAGCCTCAAAGAGGTTTCAAGCGTATAGAGCAGGCATTGCATAACACCGGCGGCTGATTTCGGGTTGCTTAGCTCAACCTTTGACATCTCGATATGCCAGTCGCAGAACTCATGCCATATAAAATGATAAATGCCGTTTGCAGCGTCATTAAATCTGTAATCTTCAAGCGCTGTGTTTATTTCATCGGCAGTTGCTGCCAGCCTGCTCAGTATCCACCTGCTTGCCAAATCAAGTGACGAGTGATCCGCCCCTGCGGACTCGCCTGAGGCTGAGCGAGTGACGAGTGACGAGTCTTCGGAATCTTTTTTATTCTTTAACTCGTTGCTGTTTTCAAGGTTCATCATTATAAATCTTGTTGCATTCCACAGCTTATTGACAAAATGCCTGTATCCCTCAACCCGCTCCTCCGAGAACCTTATGTCCCTGCCCTGCGCAGCAAAAGCGCAGAGCGTAAACCTGAAGGCATCCGTGCCGTATTTATCTATCATTATCAAAGGGTCAATAACATTGCCCTTTGACTTTGACATCTTCTGGCCCGAGGAATCCCTGATAATCGCATGAATATAAACATCCCCGAAAGGAGCGTCTTTCATGAACTTAAGCCCCATCATTATCATGCGCGCAACCCAGAAAAACAGGATGTCAAAGGCTGTCACCAGAACATTCGTAGGATAAAATTTCTTCAAATCACCGGTTGATTCCGGCCAGCCAAGAGTCGAAAACGGCCAGAGCGCAGAAGAAAACCAGGTATCAAGCACATCTTCGTCCTGAATTAATTTTTTGGAGCCGCAGTAAGGGCATTTTTTAGGAATCTCGTGCGATACGATAACCCCGCCCTGCATTTTGCATTTCTCATTCAGCATTTCCTGGCAGTACCAAGCCGGAATCCTGTGCCCCCACCATATCTGGCGCGAAATGCACCAGTCTTTTATATTTTCCATCCATGCGAAATACGAATTTTCCCAAGACTCGGGCATTATTCGTATCTTTCCGTTTTTCACAGCGTCAATAGCGTCTTTTGCGAGAGTCCCTACATTGACATACCATTGCAGCGTAGGCAGGGGCTCTATTATCGTCTTGCACCTGTAACAGTGTCCGATTGCGTGGCGGTGTTTTTCTTCTTTTTCAATAAACTGCAGATTTTTCAAATCGATTAGAACGCGTTTCCTGCATTCATACCTGTCAAGCCCCTCGTATTTAAGCCCGGCATCAGAAGTCATCTTCCCGTCTTTTCCTATGACAATGAGAAAAGGAAGCGAAGGGCTCTGTCTTTTCGCTATAGCCTCGTCATTGAAATCATGGGCAGGCGTAACTTTAACGGCTCCGGTGCCGAAGGCCGCGTCAACTGCGCTGTCGGAAACAACAGGAATCTTCCTGTTTGTAAGAGGCAGGGAAATTGTTTTCCCTATGACATCCTTATATCTTTCGTCATCCGGATTTACGGCAACCGCCGTGTCTCCAAGCATGGTCTCAGGCCTTGTAGTTGCAACTGTAAGATACCCGCTTCCGTCCGAAAAAGGGTACTTTATGTAGGTCAACGCGCCGTCAAACTCATCGTGCTCTACTTCAAGGTCGGATAACGCTGTATGACAGCGCGGACACCAGTTTATCAATCTGTTGTCGCGGTATATCAGCCCTTCTTCATGAAGCCTTACAAAGACCTCTTTTACAGCCTTTGAGAGGCCCTCATCGAGCGTAAATCTTTCCCTTGACCAGTCACACGATGCGCCAATCCTCTTGAGCTGATGTATTATCCTGCCGCCGTATTCGGCCTTCCATTTCCATACCCTGTCAATAAAGGCTTCCCTTCCGAGCTGCTGCCTCGTAGTCTTTTCTGCCGCAAGCTGTCTTTCAACTACATTCTGGGTTGCAATACCGGCATGGTCCGTGCCCGGAAGCCACAGCACGCTGAAACCGCACATTCTTTTCCATCGTGCAAGAACATCCTGAAGCGTTGCGTTAAGGGCATGTCCCATGTGAAGGGAGCCTGTAACATTCGGAGGAGGAATTACAATTGAATAGGATTTTCCGGAGGGATTTATCTCAGGTTTGAAATAGCCCTCGTTAACCCACAGTTCATACCATTTTTCTTCTATCCCTTCGGGAATATAACTCTTGCTTAATTCCGTCACACTACATCTCTGACTTTATCTTCTCTATCTCTTTTGCAATCAGCGTCTCTGCAATGTCAGGAACAGTCTCCCACATTATCTTTTCAACTTCCTTGCCTAACGATGCGAGTGAACTCTGCAGCACTTCCTTGACCAGTTTATCCGTAAGCTCAGGAGCTATTTCCCATAAGATTTTTTCAATGGAATCTTTTAATAGCGGGGTAATGGAGTCAAACATCATATTTTTAATATCTATAGCAGAAATGGCTGATGCAACCCTTTCTTCAACAGCTTTCTTAAATATTGGAATAAGCTCCTCTTTTGATGGAATCTGCACCTCGGGCATTTCTTTTCTCACGGGTATCTCCGGAATAACCTGTTCCTTAAAGACCGGAGGAACTGCCATCCTTGCAGCTTCTTTTTCTTCTGCTCCTATAAAAGGCACTGCCATTTCCTCTGCTGTTATTGCCTCTGCTTCCACCACTGCCTCTTCCGCAACTTCAAACACGCCGGCTTCCTGCTCCGCAGTTTCAAGCGCACTGGCAATACTGACTTCTTCTTCCGCGGACACCTCTTCTATCCCTACAGGAGTCTCTACAGAAACACCTTCAACTGCCTCCATTGCCCAGAGGTCTTCTTCAGCGCCGACAGCCTCTGCAACCACCTCTGCTTCCACTGCTTCTGCTGTCTCTGTCATTGTTGCTGCCGATACCAGCGACGCATTTATCTTGCTTATTAATTCCTGAGATTCAAATGGTTTTATAACAAAGCTGTCTGCCTTTACATGCTTTGCAAGTTCCTCGTCAAG
Source organism: Thermodesulfovibrionales bacterium (assembly GCA_030018605.1). Taxonomy (GTDB): domain Bacteria; phylum Nitrospirota; class Thermodesulfovibrionia; order Thermodesulfovibrionales; family UBA1546; genus UBA1546. Next base: position 378 of record JASEHP010000112.1, on the reverse strand, counting down.
CGGCTCAAATGCGCCCGAAAGAAGAATGACTGGAACATTTTTTGTTGCCGGATGTGCCTTCAATTTTTCGCATAATTGATAGCCGTTCATCCTCGGCATTACTATATCTGCAAGGACTACATCAGGCTTGAATGTTTCAATTGCGGCAAGCGCCTCCTCGCCGTTATTTACAGCCTTTATTTCAAACCCTTCCTCTGCAAGGACAAGCTCTACAACTTTCTGGATAGTTATACTGTCATCTGCGAGAAGCATCTTACGCGCCATAATTTACTCCTTTGGGTATTTTCCAAATTTTATTGCCAAGACACAAAAAAGTCAAGGAGTTGTATAAGTTCCATACAAATGCGACATACCTCCTTTTTTGATGAGATAGTCAAC
>JASEHP010000111.1 GCA_030018605.1 Thermodesulfovibrionales bacterium | reverse complement strand
CCAAAACTACATCTTCCTTCAACAATCTTAACCCCTCGGGGATATGTTTCAGAAAATATCTTTTCCCCTTTGCAGCAGAAAGAAACCCATAAGCTCCGAGCGCCTGCATGTGTCGCTGGAGGCGGCAGAGAGTAAGGGTTTCAGGGTTCACCCCGCTTAGAGATGAATCTCTAACGGGGTGAATTGGTGATCTGGCAGATTTCATTCTGTCGGTATAATATTCCAAAAGCCTCTCTCTCATATCATCTTTCAAGCGATAATACGCGTCCCATAAAATTGAAGCAATGTCGTATGCAGGCGGACCAATCCTCATCCCCTGATAATCAATCAGCCTCGGTCTGCCTTTTGTTATCATGATGTTCTGTGACTGAAAATCCCTGTGGATTATTGCCTTTGGAAATGAATCCGCTTTATATGCAAGACCATGGAATTCATCCTGAAGCGCTGTAGGGTTTCCTATTTCAATTTTTTTAATTCCTCTCACGAATCTTTCAATGAAATATTCTGTTTCCCATCTGAAATGTTCATAGTCAAATAGCCTGTTTTGAAACATAGGGCATTCAGAGACATGTTGAGTTGCCTTTGTATGTATCTGTACTGCTATATCCAAAACTTTCTTATACATCTCTTCTATCTGTTCAGGTTCGCGCCTGCATTTGAGCCAGCTATATAAAGAAATATCTCCGAGGTCTTCAAATACTGCCTGCATTTTTTCTGTTTTTGTTTCAAGGAGTTCAGGGACCGGGATGGAGTATCTTGACAGGAATCTTGTATATTCTATATGCCTCTCAAAATCAGGATCGTCTTTTCCGCATTCCATGAGCACTGCTGTTTTCCCGTCTTTTTCAATCCTATAATATTTTCTGTCAGAGCCTCCTGTCCCTATGAAAATTTTACTTTTATCTGTTGATGCGCTTATTACTTCTGATTCTTTAAAGTCTATCCTGAAGTCAGCGCCAAGAATGCAGTTCTCGTAGTGTTCTCCACTTTTGGTCCTGCTTCCCGGAAGCATTATGCAATTCCTGAGAAAAGAACCTTGGGCTAATACGGCTTCTCTTTCAACGGCGATATATCCATTCATATCAATATCATTGCAGTCCTCTACTGACGGATCAATATAAACTGTCTCTCCATCTCTCTTTAACGCGTTAATAATCGCAGATGCATATGTCGCAGGAGTCCCTATATCGCTCCAGTAAGAGCCCGTGAAATCAAGAGCCTGAACTTTATGCCCTGCTTTTGAAGCGGCAATCCATGCAACTGTCGCATGGGAAATGCCAGAAGGCAGAAATTTGAATATCACGGGTGAATATACGGCAATGCCTGTATATGCGACCTTTCCTGCAATCCTTGCGGGATCAGGAGTTGATGTGCCGGGATTTTCAACATCAATCACATATCCATTGTCATCTATCACAACATTGTTGTATTTTGGATACTTGTGAGTTGCAAGTGTGGCAATATTGCCGGAGGAAAGATGGGTTTCTATAAGATAGGTGAAATCAATCTCAGACAGGACGTCCGCATTATGCACAAGAAAATGTCCCCCTGAAAGGAACGCTTCGGCATTTTTTAATGCTCCGCCGGTGCCGAGAATAGGGTCTTCAGGGAATAATTCCATGCGGTTCACAAATGCAGACTGCTTGATCCATTGGCGCATTAACTCAGGCATGTAATGAAGATTGACCCCAATCCTGTCTGAAGATATTTCTGAAAATTTATCTAAAATGATTTCGAGCAATGTTTTCCCTAAAACCGGCAGTAGTGGTTTTGGTATGTGATATGTTATCGGTCTCAGACGTTCGCCAAGTCCCGCAGCAGGAAGAAATATTCTTATAGAAATTTTTGGCATAAAAGTCAGCAGCAATTAGGAATACATTAAGTACTTTTTCCTGATTTCCTGAAATGCCTTTGATTGTCTTGTCCACCATTCTTCCATGTTTTTGATGGATTCGCCTTTCTCTATCTCCATTCTCAGCCTGTCCGTTCCCGCAAGGATGTCAATTGGCATTTTCTGTTTTTCGTATTCGTATGGAGGCTTTCTCCATCTGAATTGTTCTGGATAGAGATCATGGGTTGCCTTAAGTATCGCAACGCCTGTTTTAAACGGCTTGAATTTATTCCTGTCAATAACATGAATCTGAGCTCCTCCGCAAAGCTTTCCTGCATGTTTCTGAAACGTCGGTTGAAAAAACATTGGTCTGAAAAAGACACCCGCAAGTTTCAATTCATTAAGCCGTTTAACAAGTATATCAGGTTCGATGAATGGCGCTCCGAATATCTCAAAAGGCCTTGTTGTTCCACGCCCTTCGCTCAGATTTGTTCCTTCAAGGAGGCACATGCCTGGATAAACAAGCGCCGTGTCAAGTGCCGGCATGTTAGGGGAGGGCATGACCCAAGGAAGTTTTGTCCGGTCAAAGAGCATATTCCTCTTCCATCCCTGTATTTTAATACTGTGTAAATTCAGGGATGGATAAAATTCTTTCTTAAAATAATTTGCTGTCTCTCCGATAGTCATCCCGTGCCGTATCGGCAAAGGACGCTGACCCACAAAAGATGAAAAAGACATTTCAAGCATTGGCCCTTCTGTTGATACTCCGTTTATCGGATTCGGCCTGTCGAGAACAACGACAGATTTATTATTTTCAAGACATGCCTGCATGCAGAGTTCCATTGTCCAGATAAACGTATAATAGCGGGAACCCACATCCTGAATATCTATCACCAGAACATCTATATCCTTAAGCATTTCCGGTTCTGGTTTTCTCGTATGACCGTAGAGGCTGTAAACAGGAAGCCCTGTCTGCGGGTCGCGAAACCCCTCCCATTCAATCATGTTGTCCTGTGTCTCTCCCCTTATTCCGTGCTGGGGGCCAAAGAGGGCTTTGAGTCTGAAGTTTTTGGGTTTTAGGAATACATTTACTGCATGTTCAAGTTTTTTGTTGACAGAGGCAGGATGCACAAGGAGTCCGGCGCCTGAGCCGTTCAATTCTTTTGGCCAGCATTTTTCCAGCCTGTCAAGCCCTGTTAAAACCATAGAAGAATATACATTAGATGTAAGGGATACTACAAGATGAGGTTATTGTGACAGGATGAAAGACTTAAAAATTAACTGGCAATTTAGCCTCTTGAGTTGGTGGCGGGGAGAGGATTTGAACCTCTGACCTTCGGGTTATGAGTTCTACGGGAAATTATTTAAAATCAATAAGTTACGATTCATAAATCCCATTTAATACCGCTTAAGATTATCTTTAATTTTTATTGTGCCGTGTTTTTATATTTTTTTATACTTTTTGAACGCCCTTAGCTATCCATCAAAGTGTCTGCTTAGACGGATTTAATTTGATAATTGTTGGGATGCCCTTTGAATTCTTGTATCTCTGCATAAGATTTTATTTTTTATCTTTGTCAAACGCTTCTTTCATAAAAGCCAGCCATTGCTTAGCCTTCTTTGCCGCTATATCTTCCGGATAGCCTTCTTTGAGAAATCCGGCAAAAAGCTCCATCTCCTCTTCCTCCGGAGGCATGTCTTCGGTTGTGGTCACAACTGCGCCGCCTGTGTATCCGCCGGCCTCCACGAGCATACCATCTATCTTGTCCATCAATTCCAGCGCCCGGGGATTTAGCTTTTTAATCTTTTTTCTAATGTCATCTCTGTAAGCCATGTTTTTATAAGGACAAGGAGTTATAATCCGGCAAGCTTGCGAAACGTCTCTATCCATTCCTGCCATACGCTATCAAAATCAGGAATGTCGTTTAGCATTGGACCTAAACGATCCTGCCATGCATTTTTATTCCATTCCTTTAGGTTTTTCGATATCAATCCAGTAAGGTCAGGCTTAATGTCCCTGACACTGCACTTTTCCTGAAACATTGGCAGCAATTTGTTCCATGCGAAATGTTCGCCAGTACGACACAGCATATACCAGAGATCATATAAATCTCTGGGACGCGGCCATTTCTTTTGCTGCTGAAGAAGTGAGCGCAGTTTCTCCGCAACAATTTCCTGTTTTGTGTAGGATAGCACTTTAAATGTAGAAATGTCTGAATAGCGGGGTTTGATAGAGCATGCAATTGGGGTTTCAAGCACCGGTTCATCAAAAGTCAGATGAATCTTGACTTGAGGAAGTCCCTGCCTGCGAGTACCGCCCCTGCTGTATTCAATTGGAATCTCTATCTGAAAATCACCATGTATAGTGAGAGGTTCTCTTGTTGTAATTCTGATTCCCGATTCGCTCTGAACTCGGTCAGCAACCATTTGCAATAATTTCACCGATGCTTCGAGATTATCTCCGCCCGGCTTGCAGCTGAAATCTATGTCCTCTGAAAACCGATATCCTGCATAATAGCAATGTCTCAGGCAAGTTCCGCCTTTAAATACCCAGCCGTGCCGCGAGGCCCCGGACCGAGATAATCCGGAAAGCATCCAAAGGATAACATAATCCTTTTCAGCCTGATCGAAGCGGAGGCCATCATCTTCTGCTATTCGATGCAGTTCTGCAGCTGTAATCATGTCTTAATCTCCGCATTAACCAGGAGCCCCCATCGGCGGTTGTATTTGCCTCGTCGCGGCAGTGTAGGGTCAAGCGGCGAGAAACCAGACGCAAGGGAGACTTCTTTGCGGAGGGCTTCAACGTTCCCTAATCCAAGTGTTTCCATCAGAAAGCCCAGCCGCTTTGCAGCAGCGGTATTTCCAATCTTAGCAGCATATTTTCTAAGTTTTGCTTCGTCAAGCTGAGCCCATGCGTTTGAAAGCGCCTTAGCGATTTCCTCTATGCCGCCTACATATTGCGGAAGATCCAGCCCATCGATAATAGTTTTTTCGCGGTCAGTAACCATAAAAGGCATTTCATCAATCCAATCCTTCACATTGCCAAAGAACTTTTCAGGCCGCAAAGAGATGATATTGTACCTAACGCCGAGCACCTCACCAGGCCGTCGCCTCACAGGGTGATTTGTTGCAATGAATATGGTTCTGGGGAGTTGTTCGGTCATACCGTGATGATTAAGTGCAGACCAGTACGCAATAGCCGCAGGCGACACGAGCTCCATAGCAACAATGAATTCATGGAGTTGCGGAGTACGGTTTTCTCCAGATGAGAGCGGAATTACGGCAAATCTTCCACGTCTGATACGCCTGATCCATCCTTTAGCTTGAAGACGTTCAAGGAACTTCTGTGTCGAGTCTTTACCCTTGTAACCAAGTATTTCCTGCGATTCGCTTGTCGTGAATGTGGTCTTGGCGCTGATCTTAGCCAAAAATCTGGCTTCAGACCTCCCTAACGAACCGCGTGTTATATTTTGTATGCCTTTTACGGGCTTAATATGACCGGTTATGGCACTCATGATATAACATTACAGGAAATGCTCCTCATAAATCAATAAGAATTTTCACATAAAAGTGACCGATTCCAGAAGAGAAATGAAACGAAATCAAGTCAAATTATGTCCTTTTACACCAGATCGGCCGGAAATTTGAGAAAACCTAAGTAATATATACTAGGGGAAGTGTTGTGGCTGACAGCCAGAGCGCTATTCCCCTTGAAGTATAGAGAAAGAGACTAACTTTAAGGAGTCAACTATAAAGAATTCTCCTTAATTTGGAATTTAACATTATGAGAAAG
>JASEHP010000110.1 GCA_030018605.1 Thermodesulfovibrionales bacterium | reverse complement strand
TATGATATTTAAAAATAATTTGCTATTTCTGGACACCGTTTTTTGTAATTATGCCTGAATTTTGCAGGTGATGCATGAGGATTAAGGAATCCATAATGTCCCTCTGCATAGGTGATATCAGGCACGATATAATCGGCAAAGATATTTGACTCATTGATTGTGATATCTATGGAGACATGCAGAGGAACCTTGTCATGGCTCTTCAGTGTCTCTACATACCTGTAGCCGCCAGGGATTGAGTAGATGGGGTTAAAAAAGTAGTGGATCAGTATCTTGCATGGATACGGATACTGCTCATCAACGCCGCTCATGGTCTCAACGCACAGACCGCCTTTTGAGAATGGAAACCACGGCCTCTTTGACGGATAGCCGTTTTTCTTGAACTCTGTTGTCTTTTCATAAGCAAATTTTTCACGGGAGATTATGGGACCCTGCAGTTTTCTCTGCCCTGCGAAGCCTTTTATGTCATACATGCCTTCATTCCATTTCGCAGATCCTCCGCCCGGCTGTAAAAAACCGCCTTTGCGGTCAACGCTTCCGACCATTGCGTTTAAAACCGCCACAGGATATGAGGCATAAGTGCCGCTGATGTAATTTCCTGCGCCGTGATACATCGTAACAGCAGCCCTTGTGCCGTGAGAGGTAAATTCGCGGGCAACATTTTCAAGCTGTGATTTTTCAACATCCGCAATCTTCGCATACTCGTCAATGGAATGCTCCATCACGCCTTCTTTCATAAGTCTGAAAGAAGTCTTTACCTTTATCTCCTTGCCTGATGCGTCTTTTACAACCGCCTCTGCGTCAAGAACCGCGTCTTCAACCTTATCAAACGCAACAGGCGCGTTCTCTTTGTTTAAGACCGCATACCCCTTTCCTGCATCGCCTGTAAGGGCTGGATTAATATCGGACATTCTCAGGAATTTCCTGTTATTTTTGTGCTTGTCGTCAACAATGACAAGATGCGTTGCATTTGAATAACAAGCGTGTCCCCTCTTATCCGCTGCTTTGGGATTAGGCGCTGTGAGGAATTCCTTGTTATAGCGGTCATTCTCGATTATCCATCTTATCATGCCCATTGTAAGCGCTCCGTCCTGCCCCGGCTTGATAGGTATCCAGTTTTCTGCGTGGACAGAGGCATTGGTTGCGCGGGGGTCAACAATGGTGAACTTCACCTTGCCCTGCGAATGCCTCTTTGCTACTGTCGCGGCATAGTTATTCACGCCCGGCTGGAGCGCCTCATAGATGTTTGAGCCTATGACAAGAATATACTCTGCGCTTACAGGGTCGGCCTTGATCTCTACCTGTTTCTTCTCTGTAAAGGCGTGAGTTCCCATCCTGAAGCCAATCCCGCATATATCCGTATGCCCGACCCGGTTGACGGAGCCGAGAGCCTGTTTCACAAACCTGGCCGAAAATGGCGATCTTGCATTCTGGTCCCTGCCTCCGATAAAGACAAGCTGATTTCTTACAGAACCGAGCTCCGGGGCATCCGGATTTATCAGGTCATCCTTGTTTAAGTCCTTTATGCCTGGCACAACTCTGTCTTCGCCAATGTGTGAAAAGAGCTTGCCGCCGTTGGCAATCTCCTGGATCATCTGCTCCCACTCAATCGGCTCAAACTTTCCAGAGCCTCTGGGACCTGACCTCTTTAAAGGCTTTAAGAGCCTGTATGGGTTATAAGCATAGCTCGGCATATCCTGTGATTTGCCGCAAACAGGAGATGGAAGGCCAAATGTTTCTTTCACGGGTGTATTGTAAGGAATAGGCTCATAGTTGTGGTTGTATGGATGGTATGGATTTCCAGAATGCTTTACGAGCTTCCCATTTTCAACTACTGCCCTTACACCGCAGCGGGCATTGCACCCGAGGCATACTGAGTGAACAACTTTTACATCTTTGTCAAGCTGTGTTGCGGCTGATTTCTGAACCTTTCTCGGACTGAGCCATTTGACTGCTGCCCTCGCCTTTTCAACTCCGAATGCCACGGCTCCGGCTGCAACCGCAGCAAGCTTTAAAAATGAGCGCCGGGTTACGGAGATTCCCAATTCTATTGCGCCGATTATTTCTTTTTTCATAGTGAACCTCCCTTCCTGCTCTTGCGATTAGGCACATATTTTATGTTTGTCTTTATCTTCAGATTCGCCTTGCGGCTTACGAGGTCTGTCCTCTTAAGATATTCTGCAAACTCGCCCTCAGACGCATTAAGGTCTCCAAAAAGCCTCGCGCTTGCCGCACATGCCTCAACACATGCAGGCATAAGTCCCTGGTCAAGCCTGTTCAGACAAAAATCGCATTTATCCGCCTTGCCGCCGGACTGTCCCTTATGCCTCGGATCGAGGAACCGGGCTTCATACGGACATGCCTTAACACATGCGCCTATGCCCTGACATTTATCCCAGTCCGTAACAACGATTCCATTGGGCAGTTTAAATGTCGCCTTCAGCGGACATGCCGGCACACATGCCGGATTATCGCACTGGTTGCACTGAACAGGCGTGTAGACAATCCTTGAATCAGGATAGTTGCCGTCCTCCAATGTAAGTATTTTGGTATTGAACTTGTCCTGCAATGTCTTATTCTGCGCCTTGCACGCGATAACGCAGGACTGGCAGCCTGTGCAGCGGTTGAGGTCAATTATCATACCGTAATTCTTTGCCCCGGCTGCCGCCTCGGCATTTGGCGTCTTTGACAATGCGGCTACGCTTACGGCTGTGCCGGCCATTGCCAGAAGACCGCTTTTTAAGAAAAGCCTTCTGTCATTCATAATATCCTCCTTCCATAGATTCTCCTTTGTGATAGTTTTCTTTGAGATGTCTATTCCGTCAGTAATCTCTGATGTTGCCTTCTTGAAGTTCCTTATAGCTTCTCCCATACCCCTTCCTAACTGGCGCATCTCATACAAAAGCACAATTGATGATCATTAATGCCTTCTGAAAAGAGACGGTATCTGAGTTTCTTTCTTCAGTTCTTCCGCCATCTACGAATACCACATTGCCCATAGCTAAAAACCTTTATATATCGCTAACAAGAACAGTCAATCTCCACCGAGATGCTAACCTGGGACGTTATCTTCTGCCCATTCTCGTCTTCTACGGTCAAGACAACCACATAAACACCCTGAGTGAAAGTATGCTGTGCATTTTTCCCTTGAGCGCTTTCGCCGTCTCCAAAGTCCCAGCGAATAGACTTAATCTTTCCGCTGCCGCCCCCTACAATCGCCTTGAACTGGACGGTATAGGGCACGCTGCCCCTCCTGTTTTTAACCCCTCCGATTTTTGCCTTAAGCGGTCCTCCGGAACTTAGTTCTTCTTCTATGAGCAGACTGCCGCCCAGTCTTTTAGATGTCTTCGTAAGCGCCTCTCTTGTTTTGTCCGGCATTTGAACGGGAGTTCCCGGGCTTCCGCCTGCCACAAGAACCACCTGTTGCCCATCTTCCACTCTTATCCTCTTTGTCCCTGTTTCAATAACTACCCTTCCAAGGATGGACCAAATCGTAAACTTCTTTCCGGATTCCTCGTATTTGAGCGCAAATTCAGCCCCCTGGGACATAACCGGCGTATTCCCCACGCTTATCTCAAAATGGCTGAATATATGCTCCGGCGCCTGAGCCTTTGCAAATACCCTGCCTCTTTCAAGGGTGAGCAATGTTTTCTCCAATTTATTATCTCCTTCAAAGGTGACCCCTTTTAAAACAAGAGCTGTTTCAGGGTATATCTCTATCATGCTCCCATTTGACCATGTAAGGATGGCGACTGATTTTTCTTTTGTGGCAATCCTGTCATCCCTCTGTATTATATCTCCGTCTTTTAAGGGCTTGCCGTTTACAGTCACAGAGCCGTCTACCTGTGAAGCCCTTACTATAGACGCGTCTTCTGCATACACAGCAGAACCAGCGCCGCTCAGTACATTGCAGCAAAACAAAAAACCTAACAACAACACTAACCTGCCATTGATAAATCGTATCACTTCTAAATTCCTCCTTTAATGCAAAGACCTTTTGTCTTTTGTGTGTTCTTTATGTTTTTTATCGGGCTCGTCCGAAACCAGAGAGCATGTTGATGTGCCTCAGCCTCCTTGAGGGTCAGCATCAATAGTAATGCTGGCTGTATGCAGTTTCCCTGTCTTATCCGCAACTTCCAGCACCACACTATACCTGCCGGACGGGTAATAGTGGGGGCGCGGAATCATTTCGGCGCTTTCCTCCCCGTCGCCGAAAGACCAGTTAAATTTCAGCGGCCCTTTCAGGTTTCTAATCTTCGGCCTAAGATGAACCCACCCGGGGCCTTTCCCTGATTTTGAATCTGAACTGATTTCTACCATGCTATCCTTCTGCCCAGCAAAACTGATTCCGCTGTTTACAAGAAGAGCAAAACCGGCAAACAAAAAAATTCCGGGGAAAAAATTAGAATTCAAATTCTGTCCCTAACACAATCTTTGAAGCAGGGTCAGCCTTCTGTCCATTTGCCCGCTGGTAAACAGCTCCCGGGATAAAATAACCCGCTTCTGCAAAACCTCTTAACCGTTTATAAATAGGGAAATTAAGGTCTAAATCTATTCCCCATCCAATGTCTTTTGTCTTCTCCGTTGTTAGAGAGTCTCCGCTGCTCCAGTCTATGCCGGGAACGGGCCCTCTGCCTTTATACACGCTTTCTGTGGTCCAATATTTTGCAATAGCGATCTCTGCCTTAAGATTCTTTACAGGCTCAAAACCGGAGAGTGCCCTTGCAAATGTGACATTTGCGAGATTGCTGTCCCAGAGATAATATCCTGCCCTTAAATCCTCGCTGAAGATATTCCCGAATTTTCTCCTGTCCTTACACAGGAATAATCCTCTAAAATTCTTGTATTTGCTGCCGGCAGAGTCATCAGCCTTGTTGCCAGACCCCATCCCGGATTCCAAACCTCCAGAAAATTTATTCAAGAAGCCGACCTTGCCGGCATGATAATCTCCTCTTACCATAAAGGCGTATGCGGAAATGTCCCTGGCATTGGTGTAGGAACCTGTAAGATAAATCAGATCAGCCATATAGGAGACTTTCCCTTCATTTCCCGAAACCGCAAGCCCCAGCCATACAGGCTCAAAGTTTCCGTCACGAGATATTGTAGATGTATTAAAATCTTTATCAAGGTTAAGGTCCGGATCACCTGATTTGCCTCTGTCAAATACTTTAAGAATATAAGGTTCTATAACTAAATCTTTCTTTGGTTTAATATTAAAACTAAGCAGCGCCCCATCAAGTTTATTGGCAATGCCCAGAGCAGCGCTCCTGTCTCCTGATGGGCCTGCTCCGAAATTGGTGTAATTCTTGAACCCGCCTGCAACCGCTATATATGCAAGAGAGCCTGATACCCTTCCCAGAGGCGTCTGCCCTAATGGGTAGGTGAATTTTAAGGCATCCACCGGCCCTTCAATGACTATCCCCTCATTTCCTGCCATTATATTTTGCCTGCCAGCCTTGACAATGAGGTCGCCGGTATACTGTACATAGAGTTCCCTTACCAGAGCTGAGTTTACCGTAAGGAACTCTGACCATCTGTCCAGAGTCCCTTCACTATCTTCTTTCCAATCAAATACAAAGTTTCCGGCATAATTACAAAAAACGGTGTCCAGAAATAGCAAATTATTTTTAAATATCAT
>JASEHP010000010.1 GCA_030018605.1 Thermodesulfovibrionales bacterium | reverse complement strand
TTTTCATGATTCAACAGAAGAAGCTTCGGTTACCATGTTAAATGATTTGACACGGAACATGACCCCTTGCTTTTTTGATTTGTTTGCTGTAACACTATAAATAGTTCGGGTGCTAAAAAGGCTTAATAGGAAATCCTGTTAAATTCAGGAGCGGTCCCGCCGCTGTAATCCTGATTCTGATTTATCAGAATAAGAGCCTTTGCCGGTTTTTACGCCACTGTTCATAATGCGAATGGGAAGGCTGGCAAAGGTCGGGAGAGCCAGAAGACCTGCCTGTGAACGAATAGTGATAGTGTTTAGTGTCAGTGTAAGTCAATAATTTTAAAGTCTTACACTAACACTATAAAAGCCTTCTCGTGGATAGAAGGTGAGGATGAAGTGAATTAGGGTGCAATCCTCTCGCCAGCAGCAATGCGGCGAGAGGATTTTTTATTTTTGGGGGAGTGAATTGATAACATTCATTATCGGTGGGACAAGAAGCGGCAAAAGTTCGTTTGCCTTGCAGAAGGCGTCTGATCTGCATGGAAGCAAGGCATATATAGCTACCGCTCAGGCGCTTGACGATGAAATGAAAGAGAGGATTGAAAAGCACAAGAAAGAACGTCTTTCTGGCTGGATAACTTTTGAAGAGCCGTTGAAGGTATCAACATTAATAAAGAATCTTCAGGACAAATACGATGTAATCCTTCTTGACTGCCTGACCCTCTGGCTTTCAAACATGATAATCAACAATTTTGATATCAATAAAGAAATTGAAAATTTGATTAACGTATTACACATAACGCCTAACGCTTCACGCATGTTTGTCGTCTCTAACGAGGTCGGATTGGGGATTGTCCCTGACAATGAACCGTCAAGAAGGTTCAGGGATTTGGCAGGCTATCTAAATCAGAAGGTTGCCGGGATTGCAGATGAGGTATATTTTGTGACTGTGGGGATACCGGTAAAAATAAAATAACGTTTTCTGTCATTCCGGCGCAGGCAGGAATCTTTCTTAAGAAGGATTCCCTGCCTCCCGAAGCTTTCGGGATTGCGGGAATGACAACATAAAGAGCAAGAAGGCAGTTTATACACAGACTCTATATATAAAAAGCAGGAGGATTGAATGGGTTTATTGAATGACACTTTAAAAAACATGAAGGCAGTGAATGGCGAATGGCATGAGACTGCTCAGAAGCATCTTGATAATCTAACGAAACCTCTCGGAAGCCTCGGAAGGCTTGAGGAGTTTGCGAGAAGGCTTGTAGCAATAACGGGAAATAAAAACCCGATACTTGATAAGAAGGTTATCTTTACATTTGCCGGTGACCACGGCGTAACTGAAGAAGGAGTTTCGGCTTTTCCTAAAGCAGTTACGCAGCAGATGGTGCTCAATTTCATTAGGGGCGGAGCAGGAATAAATGTCCTTGCAAGACATGCTGGTGCTGATGTTGTTGTCATAGATATCGGAGTTGACCATGACTTCGGGGAAACAGAAGGGCTTATAAATCTAAAGGTAATAAACGGAACGAAAAACTTTGCAAAAGAGCCTGCCATGACAAGAGAGGATGCTGTCAGGTGCATTGAGACAGGTATTGAACTCGCTAACGGATATGCAAAAAAAGGCTACAAGCTATTCGGCACAGGCGATATGGGCATTGGAAATACAACGCCGTCAAGCGCTATTGCTGCAGTGCTTGCAGGCAGGCCGGTTTCAGAAGTGACCGGAAAAGGCACCGGCATAACCGATGAATCACTTCAAAATAAGATAAAGGTCATTGAAAAAGGCATTAACCTGAACAAGCCAAACCCTAATGATGCGATAGATGTACTTTCAAAAGTAGGCGGAGCAGAGATTGGAGGCATTGCAGGGTTGGTACTCGGCGCTGCTTCAAACAGGATTCCTGTTGTCATTGATGGATTCATATCAACTGCAGGCGCATTAATCACCTATTGCATTGAACCCAAAGTTAAGGATTACATATTCGCAGCACATAACTCAGTTGAGATAGGACATAAGCTAATGCTTGATAAGATGGGGCTATCACCTATACTTGACCTGAATTTAAGGCTCGGTGAAGGAACAGGAGCAGCGCTTGCAATGCTTATGATAGAGGCTGGCTTGAAGATATACAAAGAAATGGCGACCTTCGGCGAGGCAGGAGTATCGGAGAAAGTTTAAAGTTATGAGTTTGGAGTTAAAAGTTAAATGATTAAAAAACTGTTGCTTGCTTTTCAGTTCCTCACGATAATACCGGTCAAAAAAACTTTGACTGCGGATGAGAATGACATCGCCAAAAGCTCATCGGTCTTTGTTATAGTCGGTTTCATCCAGGGGATATTATTAATAGCTGCGGACTATGTGTCAGGCATATTCTTCCATCATGACCTCGTCATTGCAATGGTATTGCTCGTGCTTGTGCTGTCAAACGGAGGATTTCATCTTGACGGGCTCGCTGACACATTTGATGCCATTGCAGTTAAGTCGTCAGGAAACTTTGAAAAGGATAAAGAAAAAAGGCTTGCGGTTATGAAGGACTCGTCAACAGGGCCTATAGGCGTGCTTGCGATAGCCTTTGCGCTGTTTCTGAAATATGCAGCTCTTAAAAACCTGTCGCATTTTCTGCCTTTCACTTATTATTCATCACTGCTTCTTATGCCTGTGTTTTCAAAGTGGGCGATGGTTGTGTCAATGCTCCATGGAAAAGCCGCGAGGGATAATGGCTTGGGCAAAATATTTATGAGCAAGGCTGGCTTTAAAGAGGCTGCTGTCTCTACTTTGCTTCTTATTGTCATATTAATATTAATACAGCTGCTCTTAAGCCGTTATGCTCTTGGAAATCAGCATATCTTTTATGCAATGCTCCTTGGAGTATTGTGTTTTTTCTGCCGCGTGTTGGTTTATTTCTTTAATAAAAGATTCGGCGGGCTCACAGGCGATACTCTCGGCGCCATAAGTGAGCTTACAGAAATAGCTTTTTTGTTCATGGTGATAATATGGTTACGACTCTCTATTTAATCAGGCATGGCGAAACAGAAGGAAGCAATGTAAAACGCTATAAGGGAAGTATGGATGTGCCACTGTCTGAAAACGGTATAAGGCAGATGGAACATGTAGCGAAATATTTAAGTCAGGATGCAGGTCATATCCCACCCACCCACCCCTCCCCCTCCAGGGGGGAGGGTGAGGGAGGGGGGGAAAGTCATGCAAATAAACTTGCTGCTGTTTACTGTTCTGATTTGAGCAGGGCATTAAAGAGCGCGGAGATAATCGCAGTGCCCTCCGGCTTAAAGCCTGTTGTAATCGAAGACCTGAGAGAGAGAAGCTTCGGTATCTGGGAAGGTATGTCATTTACGGAGATAAAAGAGCGGTATCCTGAAGAATTTGAGGCATGGGCAGGAAATCCGCTCAGATACAGTCCTATCGGAGGAGAAAGCACAATTGAGGTAAAAGCGAGAGTAATTAAGGCATTAGATGAAATACTAAACGGAGCAGTAGAGCAGCAGAGCAACAGAACAGAGAATGATAACAATACTACTGTGCTACTGCGCTACTGCGCTACTGCGCCAAATCCGAACATCGCAATTGTCGCGCATGGCGGTGTCAACAGGATAATACTCTGCCATGTTATGGGGATTCCTCTGGAAAATATATTCAGAATTGAGCAGGATTTCGGAGCGGTCAACATCATAGAATTTCATGATAAATATCCGGTAGTAAAACTAATTAATGGAGGAGTAAATGTTTATTGAGTTTATTGAGTCTATTGAGTTTTTTATTAACCCCATAAACACAAAAACACGATAAACGCTATAACTCAAATGGCTAAATCATTGATGATACAGGGAACAGGCTCCGGTGCTGGGAAGAGCCTTCTTGCTGCCGCCTTGTGCAGGATTTTTAAAGATGGGGGGATTGATACAGCCCCATTCAAAGCACAGAACATGGCATTGAATTCTTACATAACACTTGAAGGTGGGGAGATAGGTCGTGCCCAGGCATTGCAGGCAGAGGCAGCGCGGATAGAGCCGTCGATTGACATGAACCCTATTCTGCTTAAGGCATCAGGCGAGGCAGGTTCGCAGGTTATTATTCACGGCAAGGTTCATTCGACGATGAAAGCCAGCGAATACTATGCTTTTAAAAAACAGGCGTGGAAGGCCGCTAAAGAATCTTTTGACAGGCTTTCCAAAAAACATGAACTGATAATAATGGAGGGCGCTGGAAGCCCTGCTGAGATAAATCTTATGGATGCCGACATTGTGAATATGTCAATTGCGAAATACGCAGATGCCCCTGTGATTTTAGTCGGCGATATAGATAAAGGCGGCGTCTTCGCGTCTTTATACGGAACAATCAAACTCCTTGGAAGGGACAGCCGGCATATCAAGGGATTTGTCATTAATAAATTCCGCGGAGATATGGAGATACTCAGACCGGGGCTTGAAATGATTAAAGATAAAACAGGAAAGCCTGTGATAGGAGTGCTTCCGTATATAAAAGATATAGGGCTGCCCGAAGAAGACGGGCTTTCCCTATGTCACGGTTCACGGTTCACGGTTCACGGTTCACGGGGAGTAAAAATCGTTGTCGTGAGGCTGCAATATATATCTAACTTCACGGACTTCGATCCATTCGCGTATGAGCCTGATGTTGAGATTGTTTATTCCAGAAACCCAGCAGAGATAGAGAATGCTGACATGGTAATTATTCCCGGCTCAAAAAATACCGTAAAAGACCTTTTGTTTCTAAAAGAGTGTCATCTTGATGAAAGCATTAAAAGGGCTTACAAAAATGGCATTCAGGTTATAGGCATGTGCGGAGGATACCAGATGCTCGGCAAAAAGATATACGACCCTCACGGCATTGAAAGTCCACATAAAAAAATGGACGGATTAGGGCTTCTGAATATAGAGACAACATTTGGAAAAGAAAAGACGACCTGCAGAGTAGAAGCGGAATTAAATGGTAAATGGGTCGCCTCGGGCGACTCGCTGAGGAGAGTGAATGGGTTAATGGGCAATACTGATAAAAAAACAATTCACCGACTCACCAATTCACCGATTCACCAGCTAAGAGGCTACGAGATTCATATGGGAACAAGCACAGGCGATATCAGGTTGTTCAAGATAAAGAGAACTCCTTCGAACTCGTCACTCGTCACTCGTCACTCGTCACTCGTTATGGACGGCTCTAAAAACAACAACTGTTGGGGAACATACATTCACGGGATTTTTGAGAACGACTCTTTCAGAAGAGAAACCATCAATCAGACACGAAAAACAAAGGGGCTCAATGCTCTGAAATCAACAACGGCATACTCAGACATCAAAGATAGAGCCATTGACAGCCTTGCATCTATCGTAAAAGAGAATATCGGCATGAATTTTATAAAAAGGGTTATAGGCTTATGACATTCAGCTATTCGGCATTCAGCGTTCCGCCTGCGATACTCATAGCTGCATTCCTGCTCGACATCGCAATAGGCGACCCGCGCTGGTTGCCGCATCCTGTAAGGATTATTGGAAGCGCCATCAGCAGGATAGAGAGACATCTTAGAAGCTTTATTACCACTGCCGGAGGAGAGAGGCTCGCCGGGACTTTTCTGGCAGCTGTAATCGTCGCTTCGTCTTTTGCCGTAACCTTCTTCATTGCCAATGGCGCACAACAATTGCGGGTAATAGGCATTATTGTCCTGATCTATCTTACGGCAACGACCATCGCAGTGCGGGAGCTTGTCGGCTCTGCCCAAGCTGTTATCAAAGCGGTGAAGGATAAAGACATCGAGACTGCGAGAAATAATCTCGGCATGATAGTAGGCCGCGACACAGAAAATCTTGCTGAGGAGAGCATATTAAAGGCATCCGTAGAAACGCTCTCTGAAAACCTATCCGACGGCGTTATAGCTCCTGTCTTTTATCTTGTTCTTGGAGGGCTTCCGCTCGCTATGGCATACAAGGCGATCAATACGCTCGATTCAATGGTTGGATATAAAAATGACCGGTATAAAAACTTTGGATGGGCAGCGGCGCGGCTTGACGACATCGCCAACTACATACCTGCAAGAATAACAGGAGTTTTGATAGCCGTTTCATCAGCATTGGCTCTCCGGTCCCTGCCTGCATTGCGTAGTTCCGTTGAGGCAATGCTGAGAGACGGCAGGAAACACACCAGCCCGAATGCCGGCATCCCCGAGGCGGCGGCGGCAGGAGGTCTCGGGATAAGGCTCGGCGGGCCTTCGACATATGGAGGCATAGTAGTGCATAAGCCATACATAGGCATTAAGAGCGCAAACGATTACCTGTCGGCATTGGAAAAAACAATAACCATAGTAAAGCTTTCATCTGTATTGTCCATAGGCATTGCGGTTTCTATTCTCTATATAAGGAGTCTTTTATGACAGAAGAAAGAAAGTCCGCCCGACAACACTGTGAACTGCACGGCGGGAATATATACAGGCTTGCCGAATCGCTCGGCATAGATGAAAATGAGATTATTGACTTCAGCGCATCAATCAATCCGCTCGGCGTGCCTGAGAGCGTGATTTCAGAGATAAAGGACAACTTCAAATATCTTTACAACTATCCCGACCCTGACTCAAAGCAATTGCAGTTATGGATTGCAAAACACCTCGCCATAGATTCTCAATCAATTATATGCGGTAACGGAAGCACAGAGCTTATCTATCTTATCGCCCGCGCATTAAAACCGGGAAAAGTTCTCATTCCTGCGCCGACATTTTCCGAATATGAAAGGGCATGCAGAACAACAAGTTATGAGTTAAGAGTTAAGAGTTATGAGTTAAAGAAAGAGAATAATTTTGACATAGACCCAGAGGAATTTATCTCAGCGATGAAAGGAAACGGAAACTCTGAACTCCGAACTCTGAACTCCGAACTCACATGTGAGATGGCTTTTCTCTGCAATCCCAATAATCCCACGGGCAGGCTTCTGGAAAAAGAGGGGGTTCTGAAAATAGCAAATGCTGCAAAAAGGCTTAAGTGTTATCTTATCGTTGACGAGGCGTTTATAGATTTCTCCCCTGATGAATCTGTAATGACCACGGTGCGACATAATCCGTATCTGATAGTCTTAAGATCACTGACAAAATTTTATGCGTTATCTGGATTAAGGATCGGTTACGGGGTATTTCCTTTGAATATTATCGAAACCATAAAGAGGCATAAGGAGCCGTGGACAGTAAATACGCTTGCGCAGGCGGCGGGGATTGCGGCTTTCAAAGATATTGAATATAAGAGAAAGACCTTCATGCTAATCAAACAGGAAAAAGATTTTCTGGAGAAGGAATTTAAAAGATTAAAGATTAATTACGTTCCCTCAGAAGCAAATTATTATTTATTAAGACTTAATGCGAAAAAGATAATGCCGGCATTGAGGGATAAAGGCATTCTCGTCAGGGATTGTTCTAATTTTGCGGGGCTTGACGGCTCGTATATCAGAATTGCGGTTAAATCAAGGGAAGATAATATGCAATTACTAAAAGAACTGTCTAATTTTTCAACAAATTGCCACCCTGAATTTATTTCAGGGTCTCAAAAGATGCTGAAACAAGCATGCCCTGAAGAGATTCTGAACCAAGTTCAGAATGACACGTTCAGGGTTCAGCATGACAAAACAGGAAGAATATGAACGGTTTTATCATAGCAGGCACACACAGCGGATGCGGCAAGACAACAATAACTCTCGGCATCATCGCTGCCTTGAAAAAGAAAGGGCTGAGTGTCCAGCCGTTCAAGACAGGGCCTGACTTTATAGATTCGGGCATTCACAGGCTTGTTACAGGCAGGCATTCTATGAACCTTGATGTGTGGATGTGCGGAGAGAAATATGTCAAAGAGTGTTTCTATAAATATTCTACAGATGCTGACATAGCAGTCATAGAAGGCGTTATGGGAATGTATGATGGCGAATACAGCACGGCAAAACTGGCAGGGCTGCTTAACCTGCCTGTAATTTTAGTTGTTGACGCCTATGGCATGGCCGAGAGCGCAGGAGCAGTAATTGCGGGATTTACAACATACAAAAGGGTCAAAGGGTCAAAGGGTCAAAGTAGAAAAAACTCTGACACTCTGACACTCTGCAACTCTGATACTAATATAGCGGGTGTCATCTTCAACCGTGTTGCCTCAGAAAGGCACTATGAGAAGCTTAAACGGAGCGTTAGTGATATAAAGGTCTTAGGCTATCTGCCGAGAGACTTGGATTTTGAGATACCACGCAGACATCTCGGATTGATTGTTGCGGAGGAGACACCTATTTCCGGCGAGATGATTGAAACGCTTGCAGATACGGTTTTGAGGCATATTGATATGGATAGAATAGTTGAGTTACCTAATACAAGTATGGGTCCGTCATTCCCGCTTGTCGGGAATCCTTCTTCTTCGGAGGGATTCCCCGAAAATATCGGGACAGGACAGACAAGCCGCAATGACACCGATTCACCCATTCACCCATTCACCCATTCACCTGTCATCGCTGTTGCCTATGACAAGGCATTCTGTTTTTATTATGAAGATAACTTAGATTTATTAAAGAGTGCCGGTGCTGAAATAATTGCATTCAGTCCCCTTGCAGATCCCCAAATACCTGATAAAACCGATGCCGTATATATCGGCGGAGGCTACCCTGAACTCTATGCAGAAGAACTATCCAAAAACAAATCCATGCTTAAATCCATTAAAGAGTGGGCTGATGCAGGCAGGACACTATATGCAGAATGTGGAGGCTTGATGTATCTGTCAAAAGGCATTTATGATTTTGACGGAAAGTTCTTTAAAATGGCAGGGGCATTTCCTTTTGAGACGGAGATGAAAAAGGGGAAATCGCATCTTGGCTACAGGGAGATTCTATTAAAAGAAGACTGCATCCTCGGTAAAAAAGGTAAAAGATTAAGAGGACACGAGTTTCATTATTCAGAGATAGTTAAGGGTCAAGCGGAGGGGACTGTCCCAGATTTACGTCCCGAAACTTCGGGAGTAGAATCTGGACTGTCCCCGTCGGCAAGAGGAGGTATCATTAACAAAATCTATTCTGTCAGGGACAACAGCGTCAATAAACTTGCAGATGAAGGTTATACATTCAAAAACACCCTTGCAAGTTATATTCACATACACTTTGGGAGCGACTCTGAAATTGCACGGAATTTCCTAAATCACATAAAGGAGCAAAGATGGAGAGCATAATACTCATAGGACACGGCAGCCCCAAGAGGGATGCGAACAATATAGAAACAATTGGAAGGCTTTTGCACAGCATGATTCACCCTGATTGCAGCAAAGAATGTGTAATGGTTGCATATCTTCAGTTTGCAAAGCCTGAGTTATCAGACACGATTAAGGAGAGTATCCGCAAGGGAGCTAAAAAAATAATAATCCATCCCTATTTCCTCATCAGTGGAATGCATGTAACAAAAGACATCCCCGAAATGATAAAGGAAGCTGAAAAATTGTATCCTGATGTCGAATTCATCTACACAGAGCCGCTCGGCATTCACGAAAAACTGGCTCAGGTAATAGCTGAAAGGATTAAAACAGCCGGAGCTCTCATGCCCTCGGAAATAGAAAAGAAGAGCTTTGAGATAATCTCGGATGAAATTGATTTAACCGATGTGCCGCAAGAGCAGGTGCCGATAATAAAGCGTGTGATACATACAACTGCTGACTTTGAATTCAAGAAGACTCTCCTTTTTCATCCTGACGCCATAACTGCAGGAATCAATGCGATAAAGTCAGGCAAAGACATTCTTGCCGACGTTGAAATGGTGAAGGCGGGAATAAATAAAAAACTGCTAAAAAAATGGGGCGGAGAGGTGATTTGCAGGATACAAGATGCAGGATGCAGAATGCAGGAGGGGACTGTCCCGAATTTTTCTCCTCGGCGAATCCGCCTGAGTGCGGAACGGACTCAGCAAAGCGGAGTCCCCGCACTTGTCATTGCGAGCGGAGCGAAGCAATCTCAACAGCCGTTCGGGGCAGGCTCCGAATTGGGACTGTCCCCGGCAACAAAAGCAGAGATGGGAATTGAATCAGCATTAAAAGAAAATAACAACATCGGCATCATCGCAATCGGAAACGCGCCAACCGCGCTTTTGAAAATAATTGATTTACTCAATAATCCGCATTACGCATCACGCATTACGCATCACGGTCTTTTAGTTATCGGTGTCCCCGTCGGTTTTGTTAAGGCGTTTGAATCAAAGGCATTGCTCTCAGCGCAAAAGTTCCCGTTTATCACTAACTTAAGCAGAAAAGGCGGCAGCCCTGTAGCCGCGGCAATAGTTAATGCATTATTAAAAATGGCAGAAGGGGGTGATATATGAGATAAACATATTTCAAGCCTTATGGAGCATCGGGATGAGGATAACCAGTAAAAAAACAATGGAATGGAAAACGAGGAAAGGGGTGAAAATCCCCTGCTGTCCCGCAGCCGTGATGGGAACGAAAACCCAATAGAAGTCACTGTCCCGATATATCGGGATGGGAAGACAGGTTAGTAGGTTGCCCCAAGCCGGAAGACCGTTCATTCCAAAACTTCGTGGAAAGGAGAAAAAATGTTTAAAAAAATCTTTACAGCAGTTATTGTGATATTGTGGTGTGAAGTTGCGTTTGCTGCACACCCATTAATAACAGACGACACAGGCACACAGGGGAAGGGGAAATATCAGCTTGAGGTTAATGGTGAGTATGGAAATGAGAAATATGGTATTAACGGTGAAAAAAATACTACCAAGATGGCAACAACACTAACATACGGAGCATCAGAGAACATGGATATTATTCTTGGCATCCCGTATCAGTATATACGGACAAAGACCCCTGCCACAGACACCGAACCGGAGTCAACAAAAGCAGAGGACGGAATCTCTGATATATCCATAGAGGCAAAGTGGAAATTTTTTGAAAAAGATGGCTTAAGCCTTGCCTTAAAACCGGGAATTACTCTTCCCGCAGGCAACAGGAAAAGGGGGTTAGGTACAGGCAGGGCAGCATACAGCCTCTTTTTTATTACAACAAAGGAGACCGAGCCGTGGGCATTTCATTTCAACTTGGGATACAAGAGGAATGAAAACAGGAATAACGAGAGGATAGAGATATGGCATATATCCCTTGCATCAGAGGTTGAGGTTGTTAAAAACCTCAAGGCAGTTGCAAATATAGGCACAGAAAGGAATCCGGACAAGTCATCAAACATAGACCCTGCATTTATACTGGGCGGTTTGATTTATTCCATATCTAAGAACTTTGATATAGATTTTGGCATCAAGGGAGGCCTTAATAAGCCAGAAACAGATTATGCAATCCTTGCAGGCATTGCATGGAGGTTTTAAATGAAATTACAAATTTACTTTTTACTGGTTATTGTTCACTGTTCACTATTCACTGCCTCTGATGTTCATGCGATGCATATCTCAGAAGGCATACTGCCCTTTAACTGGGCATTGTTCTGGTCTTTAATCGCTGTTCCATTTGTGGCATGGGGTTTATATAAGCTCAAGAAACTATCGGCAATTGACCTTTCATTCAAGCCGCTTGTCGGGCTTATGGCTGCCGTTGTATTCATCATCTCGTGCATGCCCGTACCGGTGCCCACAGCAGGCACATGCTCGCATCCGTGCGGCACGGGAATATCGGGAATTCTTGTAGGCCCTGCCATCAGCATACTGATTACAGCGGTGGCTTTGCTGATTCAGGCGCTTTTCCTTGCACACGGCGGGCTCACTACATGGGGCGCAGATATAGTTTCAATGGGTGTGATGGGATCATTTGCAGGGTTTCTAACATTTAAAGCATTGCGGTCAATGAAAATAAACATGGCAGTCTCGGGATTCATGGCAGGGTTGTTTGCAGACTGGGCAACATATTTCACTACATCTGTAGAGCTTGCATCAGGCATAAAAGGTGATTCGGCGTTCATGCCTTTGTTTTCAAAAATACTAATCGCCTTCATTCCGACCCAGCTTCCACTGGGGATTCTTGAAGGTGCAATGACAGCCGGCATGGTCACCCTGCTTTATAAAAAGAGGCCCGACCTGCTTGTGAAGATGCGCGTAATCAAGACAGAGGAGGTGATATGAAAGTTAAAAATTCAAAGTTAAAAATTCAAAGTTATGGAATAATTTTCTTGCTGCTCTGCTGCTCTGCTGCCCTGCTGTTCTTTTTCAGCCTTCAGTCTTCGGCCTTCAGCGCTGAGAAATGGCAGGGCGTGGATGAGTTGGTTGTAGAAAAATTTGCAAAAGAGCACGGCAGGGAAGCGCGCGAACCGTTTATAAACACGGATCAGGGAGACCTGCTTCTTTTTGTTTTTCTTATCGCCGGCGCAGCCGGCGGGTTCATCGCTGGATATTACTGGAGGATACTTATGGTAGAAAGAGCGCCAAAAATAAGCAGGGAGGAGCAGAAAATTAAGGGTTGAAAAAAAATAAATTTACATCCCCCTCACCCTAACCCTCTCCCACAAGGGGAGAGGGAACTAAAAAATCCCCTCCCTTGATGGGAGGGGATAAAGGGGAGGGTGAAAACAACAATGGAACTATTCTCTGAATACTTTAAAAAAGACAACGTCATTGCAAGAATTGATGCGAGGGTAAAGCTCCTTGTCGCATTAGTTCTGCTCGCAATGGTTTTAAGTTATAAGGGGTTTGTGTTTCCTCTGCTCATATTGGGCATAAGCCTTGCCCTGTGTATTTGGATAAGAGTGCCGCTAAGAGTGTTTCTTATGAGATTTTCGGAGCCGGTATTTATCGCTTCAGTAATAGTTGTCTTAAAGCTGCTCTTTGCAGGGGATGATGTATTTTTTTCTTTCTCGCTTCCCACCGCCCACTTCCCACTTCTCACTTTAACAGGACACAGGGACGGGGTTATGGAAGGCTTACAAATCGCAAGCAGGATATTAGGCGCTGTGGCGATTGTGGCTGTAATGGGATTTTCAACTCCATTTACTGAATTCGTGTCAGCCCTCTCATGGATGAAGGCTCCCAAGGGTTTTATAGAGATACTAATGTTTGCATACCGCTATATCTTTGTGTTCATGGAAGACGCAATGGTCGTTTATAACGCTCAGAAAAACCGGCTCGGCTATACGAGCATAAGGCGCGGGCTTTCCTCATTCGGCACTCTTGCGGGATCGCTTATATTAAAGGCATTTGAAAACAGCCAGCACATCACTACCGCAATGATCCAGCGCGGATATGACGGCAATGTGCCTCTGTTGAAACATAAGCCTTTCAGCGCTGCAGAGATCGTTGTCTCAATATTAATCGTAACAGCAATGGGATTTGTATGGAAGATATAAAAAGCGGTGAGCGGTCAGCGGTGAGCGGTCGGGTCAGGCTAACAATAGATATCCGTTCCTTTAAATATCCTGACGGCACGCAGGCATTGTCTGATATAAACATGGAGATAAGAAAGGGCGAATTCATTGGCATCCTCGGCTCTAACGGTTCAGGGAAGACAACTCTTCTTAAAATAATGGACGGTTTGGCAAAAGACTATGAAGGCATCATCCATTTTGATGGAGCGGATATAAGAAAATTGTCTCCAAGTGATATCTACAGGAAGGTCGGCCTCATATTTCAGAATCCGGATGACCAGCTCTTCGCGTCTACCGTATTTGAGGATGTTGCATTCGGCCCTATAAACATGGGTTTTCAGGAGAAAGAAATCGTAAGCCGTGTTAATGATGCGCTGAAGGCTGTTGAAATGGACAGGCATACGAAAAAATCAATACATAATCTCAGCTTTGGACAAAAGAAGCGGGTATGTATTGCAGGGCTTCTGGCAATGGGGCATGAGATACTCCTGCTTGATGAGCCTACTGCGGGATTGGACCCGATGGGAGAATATAAAATGATGCGACTGCTCACAAAGCTTAACAGGCAGAACAGTGTAACAATTGTAATGGCAACTCACAGTGTTGACCTTGTCCCTTTGTTTCTTGACCGGCTGTATATCTTAAGCAAGGGCCGCATAGTCAGGGAAGGCATCCCAGAGAAAGTATTCACAGCGCCTGACGAGATGGCGAATGTAAAGCTGCGGCTGCCGCAGATCGCGGAATTAATCTATAAGCTGAAAAATGAAGACGGATTATCGTTTGAGAAGATTCCTCTCACCATTGGTGAGGCAAGAAGAGAGATTCTTGAAACTCTCAGATTGTAAATGAAAGGAGGTGAAGAGATTTGAATAGTCCCAAAAACAGGACTAAAAAGAAGGCAAAGGCCAGCGTCATATCGTACCATCTCAAATGCACAAAGACTGCTAACGGTTTGACCCACTTTGTGATGTACGGAGATGTTCCGAATAAGAAAATGCCGTTATAAAATGATGCTGTGCCTGAGGCAAAACAATTCCGCGTTTTGCGGTATTGTTTTGCCTTTCTAAAAAAATTAAAAGGAGATAAATATGAAGGGAAATCACAAAGGTCTTTCTTTTTCCGATATTAACACTGACTGGAAGCTTGTCCTTGATGCCGGCAATGTATTCTGGGGGCTTATGCCGAAAAATGATAATGACGGCTTCCTGCTGCCGGAAGACCTGATAAAGCTTTACAACGATAAAAAGGCTCATCTTGATAGAGAGCTTCACGACTTCAGATTCAATGCGGATTTAAACTGCGTTTACATTGACCCCACCGACAGATGCAACGCCAACTGCACATACTGTTACATCCCTTCTGAGATAAGAAAACACGGCAGCCAGATGACAGGGAAGGATCTCAATACTGCATTGGAAAAGATCGCTGTTCATTTCAGGGGTTCAAAAAAGAAACCTGTCATAGTCTTTCACGCTGCTGAACCGCTGTTGGTGAAAGATATACTGTTTGACGCCATAAAAAAATTCAGCGGCAAGTTCGTTTTCGGCATTCAGACAAATACGCTCCTCCTTGAAAAAAAGGACGTGGAGTTTATGAAAAAATACAGGGTGGGCGTAGGCGTATCACTTGACGCGCCGGATGCCCGCACAAATAATCTTTCAAGGGTTGCAGCAAACGGCGGAGGCAATTTTAAGAAGGCTGTTCAGGCATTAGACTGGTTTAAAGATTATGAAGGATTAAATGTAATCTCTACAGTCACGAAGTTCAATGTCAAGAAGCTTTCGGAGCATGTAAAGTTCCTTCATAAAAAAGGAGTGCCGTGTGTGCTTTTAAACCCTGTCCGCGTGACGCAAAAGCAGGCATTAAAACAAAAGCCGGATGAAAAAGAGTTTGCAAAAGAATTAATCAAGGCCGTTGAGACAGCGATAGAGCTTACAAAAAAATCTGGAAGGCAGATAGTTGTAGGCAACTTTGCAAATGTCATTTTGGCAATTATATCGCCTACCGCCAGACGCATGATGTGTGATATTTCACCCTGCGGCGGGGGAAGGACATTCCTCACTGTCACCGCTAACGGCGACATGGTTCCCTGCGGAGAGTTTATAAGCATGAAGGAATTCTCAGGCGGGAATATCTTCAAAACATCAATCGAAAACGCGATGAACTCAAAACCCTTTAAAACAATCAGGGCAAGGACTGTGGAGAAAATTGACGAATGCAGCTCGTGCGACTTCAGACATATCTGCGGCTCGCCGTGCCCTGCTGAAATGTACGCCAGAGGCAATATGTACAGAAAAGCCGAGTTTTGCGAGTTTTATAAAGAGATGATAAAATATGCCTTTAAGTTGATATCCGAAGATAATGTCCCGTATCTTCTCAGAAAGGGCTCTATGAAGCAGATGCAGTATGAGTACCGCTATGCGTAAAGGTTATATACATATTTATACGGGAAACAGCAAAGGTAAAACCACTGTTGCATTAGGGCTAGCGCTAAGGGCAATGGGTGCAGGCATTAAGGTATTCGTAGGGCAGTTCGTAAAAAGAAGAATATGCAGCGAACACAAGGCGCTGGAAAGATTTAAAGACCTCATTACAGTAAGACAATACGGAACCGGTTTTCTGAGGTCAAAAGTCCCCACCCCATCTGAAAAGGCATCCGCAAAAAAGGGGCTTAAAGATGTAAAAAAAGCGCTCTTGTCAGGCCGCTACGACATGGTGATACTTGACGAGATAAATATTGCCATTCATTACGGGCTTCTCAGTGCGGATGATGTCCTGAAGTTGCTTGATAAAAAACCTTCTGAGACAGAGGTAATCATAACAGGCAGATATGCGGATGAAAAACTTATCAAAAAGGCAGACCTTGTAACAGAGATGCGGGAGATCAAACATTACTTCAAGCAAGGCGTCAAGGCAAGGAAGGGGATTGAATATTGATTTGCTCAATATTGTTCAAAACTTTCCAAATTAAAAAATGAAAAGAAGGCAATTGCGGTCAGGATATACAACAGGCGCATGCGCTGCTGCAGCAGCAAAGGCAGCGACAATGCTCTTGATAAGAGCAGAACAACAGGATAGCAGAACAGCAGAGCAGCAGTTTAAAATGAAAGAACATCCTGCTGTGCTACTGCGCTACTGCGCTACTGTTCCAATAGAAGAAGTCGAAATTCCCTTTCCAGATGGCAGCAGGCATAAATTCAGGATGCACGATGCAGGAAGCAAGATTCAAGACAAAACAGCGTGGGCATCTGTAATTAAGAATGCCGGCGATGACCCTGATGTAACAAACAGAGCGGAGATAAGGGCAGAAGCCCGATTGATAGAGCAGCAGAGCAGCAGAGCAATAGAACAACGGTTTAAGGACGAAAATACTACTGCGCTGCTGCGCTGCTGCGCTACTGAACTAATTATCAGGGGCGGCAAGGGGGTTGGCATAGTCACAAAGCCCGGGCTTTCCGTTCCTATCGGCGAACCGGCAATAAATCCCGTGCCGAGAAAGATGATAAAAGAGGCGGTAATGGAAGCGATTATAGAGCAGCAGAGCAGCAGAGCAATAGAACAACGGTTTAAGGACGAAAATACTGCTGCGCCACTGCGCTGCTGCGCTACTGCGCTTGAGGTAACTGTCTCCGTTCCTGACGGCGAAGAGCTTGCAAAGAAGACCCTGAATCACCGGCTGGGAATTGTTGGCGGCATTTCAATACTCGGGACAACAGGCATCGTAAAACCGATTTCCGCAGAGGCATGGACAGCCACTATCACGTCGTCAATGGATGTGGCTAAGGCGATGGGGTGGGATGAAATTGTATTGTCTGCCGGAAGGTCATCGGAAAAAGCGCACATCAACGAATTTAAATTCCCTGAAGAATCCTATGTAATGATGGGTGATTATCTTGAGTTTGCCTTGCTTGAAGCAAAAAAACATGGATTCAAAAAAATATATCTCTGCGCCCAATGGGCAAAGATGCTTAAAATCGCGATGGCAACACCTCAGACACACGTAAAACATGGAGCAATTGATATAAAAAAGGCGGTAGAGTTTTTGAAGGGATTAGGAGCTGGGGATTGGGAATTAGTGCAAGAATTCAATACAGCGATGGAAATTTTTAATTTTATCAACTCGTCACTCGTCACTCGTCACTCGTCACTGTTTTTAAAGGTTTGTGCTGCCGCTAAAAAATATGCTGAAAGCATCGCCTCAGGAATACCCGTTATTTCATATCTTGTATCATATGAAGGAAAGATAATTGCAAACAGTGAATAAAATTCATATCATAGGCATCGGCTATAAACCCCTTGATAAAAGGACACGGGAGATTATTCTAAATTCAAGCATCATCCTTGCCTCCAAGAGACTTGCCGAAGTCTTTAAGGGATACGAAGAATATGAACCAGTTAAGGCAAAAGTAAAAGTGATTAACAATGTGGATGAAACCATAGACTATATTAGAGCATATATTCAAAACACCCCCCTTAATCCCCCCCTTAGCAAGGGGGGGCATGGGGGGGTAGTTCTCCTTGCCTCAGGTGATCCGGCATTTTTCGGCATCGGTAGAAGGGCAGTCAGGGAATTCGGAAAAGATATGGTAGAGATACATCCGGATTTATCATGTATTCAAATAGCATTCGCAAGAATTAAGGAATCATGGGATGATACATTTTTAATGAGCCTCCACGGAGGGCCGGACCCTGAAAAGAGAAGGAGACTGCCTTATGATTTGGAAGATATTCCTTCTTTACTTCAAAAATATCCCGAAATCGCAATCCTCACTGACAAAGAAAACAATCCTTCTGAGATCGCAAAAGTCCTAAGCCTATCGCCTATTGCGTATAGCCTATTGCCTGTTATGTATGTCTGCGAGAAACTTGGTTATTCAGATGAAAAAATTACTGAGGGCTCTCCAGAAAAAATTGCAGGGATGACTTTTTCAGAGCCGAATGTGGTGATTATACAGAACATATTCCCCCCCACCTACCCCTCCCCCCCGAGGGGGGAGGGTAAGGGAGAGGGTGAAAGCCTTGGTTCTGGGATAAGATTCGGACTTAAAGAAAATGAGTTTTTACATTCACGTGGACTTATTACAAAGGACGAAGTGCGTGCCGTTGCCATTCACAAACTGAGACTCCCTCAAAAAGGCGTATTCTGGGATATAGGCGCAGGCTCCGGATCTGTGTCTATAGAGACAGCAAGATTGTATCCAGAATTAAAGGTCTTTGCCGTTGAAAAAGATGCAGAGCAGGTTAAAAACATCAAGGAGAACAGGATTAAATTTAGCGCATCAAATATTGAAATAATTAGAGGCAGCGCCCCTGACGTCTTGATAAACCTTCCATCCCCTGACAGGGTGTTTATCGGCGGCAGCGGAGGGGGGGTAGATAAAATAATTAGTATTATCACAGGCAAGCTTCTGGCAGGCATAATTGTAGTAAATGCCGCAACAGTTGAGACTCTGAACATTGCTATCGTTGAGCTTCAAAGAAACAGTTTCCTTGTTGATGTCTCACAGATTTCTGTTTCCAGAATGAAAAAGATCGGAGAAGGCAACTGCTTTTCAGCCCTGAATCCTGTTTTTGTAATAAGGGGAGAGAATAGATAAAGCTGACTTCACAGTATTTTCAAGGAGAATGGCGATTGTAACAGGTCCAACTCCACCCGGAACAGGAGTGATAAAAGATGCCTTCTTCTCAGCAGACTCAAAATCAACATCTCCGACAATCCTCCCGCCTTCAAGAATTTTAATCCCTATGTCAACCACAACAGCTCCTTCCTTAATCATAGAGCCCGTTATGAGGCCGTGAACGCCTGTTGCCGAGCATACAATATCAGCCTGACGGATAAATGATGCGATATCTTTTGTCTTTTTGTGGCACATCGTGACAGTTGCCTCTTTAGCGAGGAACATCATGGACAAAGGTTTTCCTACTGCAAGGCTCTTCCCAATCATTACAACATGCTTGCCCTTGAAATTCATGCCATAGCGCTCAAGCAGCCTTATCACGCCGAAAGGCGTGCACGGGAGAAATCCTGCTGGCTCAGACATAAACTTATGCTCGTAGAGGCGGTCATATGCCCCCTCCTTGAAAATCTGGGAGGTGGTTTCATCCGCAGCCAGCCTTCCTACCGAGAGGGAGCCGAGGCCGTCAATATCTTTTTCAGTGACTATCGAGTTCACAACCCTCCTTGAGTTTATCCTCTCCGGCAGAGGGAATAGCACAAGCAGGCCGTTTATCCTCTCATCGGAATTAACAGAATGGATAACATTGAGTAGCTCATTAAGTGATGATGTCTCAGGAAGGATATGCTCATAAATCTTAATCCCAACCTTCTGCGCGGCCTTCACTGTTGCAAGGGAATACTGCCTTGAGGCAGCGTTCTTTCCGCATTGAAGAAGGGCGAGACCGACATCCAGACCGAATCTGTTCAATGCGTTGACATCATCTTTTATCCTTATTTTAAGTTCATCTGCGAATTTTCTTCCGTCAAGTATAACAGCCATTCGCTGCCTCCGCTTATTTCAATCCTTAAGGAATTCTATTTTAATGTCTGCTTTAATAATAAAAGTATCATCAGGACATTCATCCTTTAAAGACAGTCTCATATTTTATGATAGCACATGCAAAAGCGTCTTAGGCATAAGGGTGGCGTGTCAAATCATTTAACATGGTAACCGAAGCTTCTTCTGTTGAATCATGAA
>JASEHP010000109.1 GCA_030018605.1 Thermodesulfovibrionales bacterium | reverse complement strand
TACACCCTTATCTTTTTTACCGCAAGATTTTACACAGAAGATTTTACGCTACCCTTTTTTATCTGGCAGTGACGGGACAAAGTAGGGGGAGTTGCGTGATGCGGGATAGTTTCAAAAAGCATAGGTATCTGCTGCGGAGCGTCATGGCTGCAGTTGCTTCGGGATTGCTGCTCTGGATTATTAATGCCGCCGTGCTGGTTTGGGTTTTTCATAGGGGGACTTTTGAGGAGCGGATATTTCACCCTGACGCATACAGCATTTCTACCCTTATTATAATAACGCTCGCCTTTACTGGATATAGCATTCTTAGTTATTGCAGCATTGCAAAACGCAGACTGGCGGAAGAATCTCTGAAAAAATCAAAGAAGGAGAGGGAAGACACATTTAACGCCATAACAGACCCGGTCTTTATTCATGACAGCGATTTCAGGATTGTAAGGGCAAACAAGGCGTATCAGGAGGCGGCAGGCATGCCTTTCGAAGAGATCATAGGCAAGCCATACGATGAAGTATTTCCGAAAATGGAAGCGCCTTTTAACGGATGCTTGAAGGCGCTAATATTGCAAGAACAACAACAAGAAGTTACGGACCCTTTTACATGCAAAATCTACAAGGTATGGTTTTATCCCATCAAGACGGATGCTTATAAATATTCAGTTCACATACTCGAGGACATAACAGAAAAGAAAAAGGCAGAGAATGAGCTTAAAGAAAGGCTTGATGAACTTGAGCGTTTTTACAGGGCTACAGTTGGCAGAGAAATAATGATGCACGAGGTCATGGAGGAGAATCAGAGGCTGAAGGCTAAGATTAAGGAGATGGAGGGGAAGAAAATTTAAAATTTAAAACTCAATATTCAAAATTAGAGAGGTGGTAATGGCAAAGAATTTTGAAGAAATGAGATACCCCGCAACAAGCTGCGAGGTCTCTCCCCTCCCTTGATGGGAGGGGATGAAGGGGAGGGTGAAAATAAGTTCTAAATCTCCCCTCCCCCTATCCCTCTCCCACAAGGGGAGAGGGGATTTTTAGGGAACCTCGAAGCAAAGCTTCGAGGAATTCTTTTGATTCAAAACTAAAAGGACAGAAGTTTAAATTTGGAGGGTGAAAGTTCAAAGCTATGGAATCCCACTAATTACTTGAATTTTGAGTTTTGAATTTTGAATTGAAACCTATGATGGATATAGCAAAACTGCAGGCTGAAGTCGCCCGTCTGAATGCTGAACTGCAAAAGGCAAGAGAGCAGCTGCGCGACCATGAGGAATCCCGCAAGGCAATGCTCTATATGCTTGAGGACTTAAATAAGGCAAAGACGCATATAGAGCAGGCAAAGAAAGAATGGGAGGCGACATTTGACGCCATAACAGACCCGGTTTTTATTCATGACAGCGATTTCAGGATTGTAAGGGCAAACAAGGCGTATCAGGAGGCGGCAGGCATGCCTTTCGAAGAGATCATAGGCAAGCCCTATTATGAAGTATTTCCGAAGATGGAAGCGCCTTTTAACGGATGCCTGAAGGCACTAAGATTGCAAGAAGAAGTTTTAACCCCTGCAGGCAGAATCTATAAGATACGATTTTATCCCGTGAAAGGCATGGACAATAAATATTCCGTCCATATCCTTGAGGACATAACAGAGATAAAAAGAGCAGAGGAAAAGATAAAGCAGGAGGGGGAGATAACCGCACACCTTTTAATGATAGCGGAGACAACAAGGCATACAATAGATATTGATAAACTCATGGAACAGGTCATGTTTTGCGGACGTGAGATTGTAAGATGCGATGTATGCCTTTCATACCTATGGGATAATGAGACAAAGGTTTTCGCTCCGTGCAGGGCTTGTGGACTTGAGCATGGACTTATGCCGATATTTATGACTGAACCCCTTGATGAAAAGACCGGATTTGTGAGAGAGGCGTTTGGAAGAAAGGAGCCGGTGATAATTATAGATTACAGATTGATGTCATTGCGAGGGAGTGAAACGACCGAAGCAATCTCGCAAGATAAGGAAGATAAAGAGATTGCCACGCACCCTTCGGGCGCTCGCAATGACATAACGAGTAGGGGAGCATTTCCTTGGCTTCCCAACATCTCTGCAATCGCTGTTATTCCTTTTATCGGCAAAAAAGGTTATCTCGGACTTCTTGCCGGCATCTATCTCGACCGGGAACCCTTATTCACAGAGCGTGATAAGAAAATCATGAAAGGCATAATGCATCAGGTCTCAGCAGCATTAGATCAGGCAAAACTCTACAAGGATTCAATTGACAGGGCAATGGAACTATCTCACAAAATAGAAACCATAAAGGTAATGCATGAGATAGATAGAAACATCCTTTCTACATTAAATCCTGATGAGTTGATTGAGACAGCAGTCAGGATGGTGTCAAAGGTCATAGCATGCGACAGGGCAACAGTTGCCATAGTAGATAAAGAAAAACAGGGTTTTACATGGAAGGCTGGAGTTGGCACAACATTTCTTCCAAAAATAGGATTTGCGGCATTTAAAGATACAAGCGCGGCAGAAGTTATAAAAACAGGGATGCCGGAGTATTGCGCCAATTTAATGGATGTTAAAGAACCCCTCTTAGTTGAGGCAGGACTTATAAAAGAGGGGTTTCTATCTCACATACGAGTCCCTTTGACTGCAAAAGGCGAGATTGTCGGCATATTAACCGTTGGCTCAAAAAGGGTGTCCGCATTTACCCCTGAAGACCTTGCAACATTAGAAAAAATAGCGTCACAGATAGGCGTTGCGCTTGAAAACTCAAGACTTTTAAAAGACCGTGAGGATTTATTCTTTGGGGTAATAAAAACCCTTTCCTCTGCAATAGATGCAAAATCTCCTTGGACGGCAGGACATTCTGAGAGGGTTACAGAGTATGCTGTTGAAATAGGGAAAAAGATTGGACTTTCTCAAAAGGAACTTAAAGACCTTGAACTTACAGGGCTTCTGCATGATATTGGCAAGATTGGGACATACGAATATATCCTGGACAAGCCCGACAAACTCACAGATGAGGAATTAAAAATAATGAGGCAGCATCCTGAAAATGGCGCAAAGATACTCTTTTCTATAAACCAATTTAAAGACATAATCCCCGGCATAAGACACCACCATGAGTTTTATGACGGCGCAGGCTATCCTGACGGACTTAAGGGAGAAGAGATACCGCCTTTTGCGCGAATCTTAACTATTGCAGATACCTTTGATGCAATGAAGGCAGAGAGACCTTACAGAAAAGGCAGGACAATGGATGAGATTATTTTAGAATTTAAACGATGTTCAGGAACCCAGTTTGACCCGAAGATGGCAGAGGTGTTTTTGAAAATGCTTGAAAAAGAAAAATTTCAGTAGCCGGCAGCCAAACAGATTTGCCGCTTCGAGTTTGGTTATTTAATAATCCCTATCACTGTTTCTCCTGCCTTTACCCTATCGCCTAATTTTACCTTAAGCTCCGTATCTTTTGGGAGATAGACATCAAGCCTTGAACTGAATTTTATGATGCCGTATCTTTCCCCGCGCCTCAGGCTGTCTCCTGCTTTTGCCCTGCATACTGCTCTTCTTGCAACATAGCCTGCAACCTGTCTTACAAGTATATCGCCATATTTTGTCTCGAGCGTCATCTCAATATTTTCGTTTTTGAATGACGCCTCGTCTTTATATGCAGTCATAAATTTTCCTTTATTGTGCTGTACATTTTTGATTTTTCCGTCACATGGCGCACGGTTCACATGCACATTGAACGGGGACATGAAGATGCTTATCTCTATGGCATCAGTTTTAAGATGCTGGTCTTCAAAGATATTTTTGATAAGTATAACCTTGCCGTCAGCAGGCGAAACGAAGATATTTTCTACATCAGGTATCTGTCTTTCAGGGTCCCTGAAGAAGTAAAGCATGAAGGCTGTGAGTATGAACGAAAGAAGAGCTATCCATATATTACCGATTATATATGTGAAAACTGTGATAATGGAGAATGCGATTATGAACGGGTAACCTTCAGGCGCAAGCGCGTTCATAGCGTTATGGAGTTTATCGCGTTATTGCGTAAAACTTTTATAAATGCTGAAAGCTTTCTCTGCACTTTATCAAGCTGTTCATATGCAGTTTTGAAATTATCCTGTGAGATATAACTTAAATCTGATGGAAGATACAGGTGGCTCTGTAATTCCGATGCTGAAGCCTTTGATATAAACATGAAATGCACAAATTCTTTATTGCCGCCTCTGGCATACCCTTCAGCAATATTAGACATAACAGATATAGCTGCCCGCCTCATTTGGTCTTTAAGAGAAAAATCCTTCCACGGTTCTGTTATCCCATAAACAGTTTTAGCCATAATTCTTGCATCTTGCCATGCCTCTATATCTTCAAGTTTCGTAATCTTATTCATACTTTCTACGCCATAACGCTATGAATGCGTTGTGTGTTATTGCGTTGTGCGTTATTGCGATAAACATTTTTTACGCTATAAACACTATAACGCTATAACGCTATAAACTCTACAACGCAATAACGCATTTACGCCTTTGACTTATCCACCAGCTTGCCTTTTTTGAGCCACGGCATCATGGCTCTGAGTTTTGCGCCTACTTCTTCTATT
Organism: Thermodesulfovibrionales bacterium; assembly: GCA_030018605.1. Lineage (GTDB taxonomy): Bacteria > Nitrospirota > Thermodesulfovibrionia > Thermodesulfovibrionales > UBA1546 > UBA1546. The sequence goes on along the minus strand of JASEHP010000109.1, from coordinate 1,069 downwards.
GAGTGCTCTTCGCCTTTTCTGGTAAGAGCATTAAATACAGGTTTGTTTGCCCTGCATTCAAGCATCCATTCCTTTGCGAATACGCCGGATTGAATTTCTGTGAGTATCTTTTTCATCTCTTTTTTTGTTTCTTCAGTTATTATTCTCGGCCCTCTTGTCAAATCGCCGTATTGAGCCGTATTGCTGATGGAGTATCTCATGTTGGAAATGCCGCCTTCATAAATCAAATCAACTATAAGCTTTACCTCGTGGAGGCATTCAAAATATGCCATCTCAGGAGAATAGCCTGCCTCAACAAGCGTTTCGTATCCTGCCATGATAAGTGATGTTATGCCGCCGCAGAGCACAACCTGCTCGCCGAAGAGGTCTGTCTCAGTCTCTTCCCTGTATGTTGTCTCTATTATTCCGGCCCTTCCGCCTCCGATGCCGGATGCATAAGCGAGCGCAATGGCCTTTGTATCCTTTGACGGATCCTGGTGAATTGCAATAAGGCATGGAACACCGCTTCCTTTGGAGTATTCCGACCTTACAAGATGTCCGGGCCCTTTTGGCGCAACCATGAATACATTTACTTCTTTAGGCGGGACTATCTGGCCGAAATGTATATTGAACCCATGAGCAAATCCAAGATATGCTCCCTTCTTTATATTAGGCGCTATTTCTTCTTTATAAATGTCTGCTGTGTATTCATCAGGAACGAGCATCATTATTATGTCTGCCTTCTTTGCAGCTTCTGACGGCGTTTGAACTTTAAACCCTGCCTTTTCAGCTTTTTCCCAGCTTGAGCCTTTTCTTATGCCTATGGTTACATCCACTCCGCTCTCTTTTAAATTATTGGCATGCGCATGTCCCTGGCTGCCGTATCCTACAATTACAATCTTCTTGTTCTTAAGGATGCCCTTCTTTGCATCTTTATCGTAATAAATTTTGATCATAAGTTCCTCCATAGGGTATTGAATTTGGGATATATTATATTACAGATTTCAAGATTTTGCTATTTAACGCATTAAATCATGTAGAGAACACATAAACTGTCCGTATCTGTAGCACATAAACTGTCCGGTTTAAG
>JASEHP010000108.1 GCA_030018605.1 Thermodesulfovibrionales bacterium | reverse complement strand
TAACGGGTAAAACCCGTTTATATAAATCTTATAACACAAATTCTTAGTAGGAGGGAATTATGAGCAAGACTAAAGCAAAGACCAAAACAACACGCTACGATGTTGCCGAGCATCTTCGTACACCTGAGGAAATGGCAGCTTATCTTGAGGCATGTTTTGAGGAGGCCGATGGCGATGCTGCGTTTATTGCCAAGGCATTGGGTGATATTGCCCGCGCAAAGGGCATGGCACAAGTCGCACGTGACGCCGGTTTGTCCCGCGAGAGTCTTTACAAAGCACTCTCCGGCGAACGCAGCCCCGGTTTCGACACGATCCTAAAGGTCATGGAGGCACTCGGCTTGAAACTGCATGCCGAAGCGTCTCACGTCTGATCAGGCACACCAACCTGCGCGTCCACAGCGACGCGCCGTGTGGCGCGTGAACCGGAGTCGGAGTGTTATGGCTCCACCTTATGCCTTTGAAGTTTTTTGGGCGCATACCACTTCGGAAGATTATATGTTATTCCGATAGGCGAGGGCTTTATCCCCTTGAACCTTGAATGAACAATAGGCGTCGCATCAGGCACATATAAAAAGATATATGGAAGTTCCTCGGCAAGTATCTCCTGAATCCTGAAATATGCCTTTTTCCGTTCCTCTATGTTAAAGGTCCTTCTGCCTTTTTCAAGTAGTTCATCAACCTCAGGATTGCCGTAGCTTATGAAATTAAATTCCTTAGGCTTTGTCTTTGACGAATGCCAGATGTCATACTGGTCAGGGTCAAGGCCGATGCTCCAGCCAAGTATTACTGCCTCAAAACGTTTCTTATCAATAAACTCATTAATGAATGCAGACCATTCAAGCGCCCTTATCTCTACTTTTATGCCTATCTTCGCAAGCCTCCACTGTATAATCGTTGCGGCATTTTTCCTCAGCGTATTGCCCATATTGGTTAAAATCGTAAACTTAAACGGATTTCCGTCTTTATCCAGCAATCCGTCCCCGTCGGTATCTTTCCAGCCTGCTTCTTTGAGAAGCTCTTTTGCCTTTTCAGGATTATATTCGTATTTTTTCACATCAGGGTTATAGGGCCATGTGTTAGGCACATAAGGCCCTGTTGCAGGGCTTCCGAGCCCGAACAGCACGACATCAATAAGCTCGCTCTTGTCTATTGCGTATGCTATTGCCTGCCTTACGCGCGTATCCTGAAAAAAAGGATGCTTGAGATTAAATCCCACATAGGTGTATGCAAAAACAGGATAGCGGAATTTCTGAAAGTTGTTTTTGAAAAAATCTGTATTAGTCTGTTTTGTATATTGTATCGGCGTAAGCCCCATCATATCTATGCTGCCTGCTTTAAGTTCAAGAAACATTGTTGCAAGGTCAGGGATAAGCCTGTAAACATACCTGTCTATGTAAGGCCTGCCTTCAAAATACTCTTTATATGAATCAAGTATCAGTTCCTGCCCCGGAGCCCATCTTTTGAGTTTGTACGGCCCGAGTCCGACAGGGTTTCTTGTGAACTCTGTTTTTGTTATCTCCTTTCCTTCAAGAAGGTGTTTCGGAAGAACAACTATAGCGCTCCATGAAGTAAGCGCTGGCGCAAACGGTTTTTCATAGGTGACCCTGAATGTGTGTTTATCAACAACCTCTGCCTTTTTAACCTGTAAAAAATCTTCTTTATAGGCAGTCGGCGTCTTTTCATTTACAATTGTATCAAAACCGAATTTTACATCGTCCGCAGTGAACGGGATGCTGTCAGCCCATTTCACGCCTTTTCTCAGGCGGAATGTTATGACAAGCCCGTCCTTTGAAATATCCCATGACTCCGCAAGGTCTCCGATAACGCTGAGGTCAGTGTGGTATTTAACAAGCCCGTTGAATATCAATCCGGCAATGTCATGGGATGCGCTATCGCTTGCAAGCATATATATCAGATTGCTCGGCTCTCCTATGGAGCCGACTATTAGCGCATCGCCGTATGCATGCTCGTCAGAGTTATTTGCTGAGATGGTTTTGACTGTTGCCGCAGGTTTCTCTTTACAGCCCATGGTATTGACGACGATTAAAAGAATCAGAAGGAAAAGAAATGCTCTTTTTGTCATGAAAGAAAACATGGCGCAATTACTGCCAGCCTATTGGTTCATAGCCCTTTCCCTTGAGACAGCGAGACACAAAATTTTTATAAACCTGGCTCGGCCTTGATGATTTTGATATTCCCCTGACAAGGCCGCCGGCAGCTCCTGCCGCGCCTCCTACCCCTGCGCCTTTGCCTATGTTCCCTGTCACTGCTCCGACAGCGCCTCCGACAACTGCTCCTCCTGCTCCTCCCGCTGCTGTGCTGCCCGCCACATCGCCGCCGGGATTTGTCTTGATATATTCATTGGCAAGGCGCTCGCACTCCGCAATATCAATTTCTGCCTGTTCTTTGCCAACAGCTTTGAAATGAGCATTCGGATAGAGCACAGGGCCTCCGCTGCTCGCGCATCCTGCAAGAAAAATAAAAATTATTGAAATCAAAAGCAATATCCTGACCATGTTTCCACCTCTTACTTTTCCGTTATCTTCTGCCTGTTCCGCTTTCACAAATATTATACTTGAGAAGAAAAATATATTTCACATTATCTTTGGCTTACGGATAATATTCCCTCAGATATTTTCCCGTATACGAGGTTTTAGACTTTATTATATCCTCGGGCCTTCCTTCAAATATTATACTGCCTCCCCTTTCACCGCCCTCAGGGCCTAAATCAACAATCCAGTCTGCTGCCTTAATGACATCAAGGTTATGCTCTATAACCAGCACGGTATTTCCCGCGCCAACAAGCCTCTGAAGCACAGCAAGCAATGCCTGCACATCTTTGAAGTGAAGCCCGACTGTAGGCTCGTCAAGGATGTAAAGGATACCCTTACCCCCCCATCCCCCCCTTGCTAAGGGGGGGCGAGAGGGGGGTGTAAGTTCAGAACAGATTTTTATCCTCTGCGATTCGCCTCCTGAAAACGTTGTTGCGGGCTGTCCGAGCCTGAGATAACCAAGCCCGATGTCTTTCATTAATGACAGCCTGCTTTTGATCTGCGTTATGTCGGGGAAAAAATCCGAAGCCTCATCAACCGTCATGTTCAGGATATCGTTAACATTTTTGCCTTTATATGAAATCCTCAATGCCGCCGGCTTATATCTCTTGCCCCCGCACTCTTCGCATGTCACATAAAGGTCTTCAAAAAAATACATCTCCATCTTCTGATACCCTTCGCCCTTGCATGTCTCACACCTGCCGCCCGACACATTGAACGAAAAAAATCCGGGACTATATCCGTGAGCCTTTGCCTCATACTGTTCTGAAAAAAGCCTGCGAATAGGGTCGAAAATCTTCAGGTAAGTGAGCACATTTGAACGCGGGCTTTTGCCTAACGGAGTCTGGTCTATAAGTTTTACATTGTTGATATGTTCCGTTCCGTTTATGCCTTTATACGGCAGCGGCACATCAGGCGCAATCTTAAAATGTTTTGCCAGCGCCCTGTAAAATGTCTCAACCACAAGGCTGCTCTTGCCTGAGCCTGAAACTCCGGTTACTGCTGTGAGGGTCCCTATTGGTATTCTGATTTCCACGGACTTAAGGTTATTGCCTGAGGCGCCATGTAATGACAGTGATGCGTGATGCGTGATGCGTGATGTGTTGTTTTGTTTTTTTAACTCATTACGCATTACGGATAACGGATTACGGTTTTTAATATATTGTGCGGTCAATGTGTCTGCTTTCAAAAACTTTTCCATAGCGCCTGAAAAAACAACGTCGCCCCCGTTACGCCCGCCTCCGGGGCCCAGCTCCACAACCCAATCAGCGGATTTGATGATATCCCGGTCATGTTCAACAACTATTATTGTATTGCCAATGCCTGAGAGTTCCGACATTATCTTTGCAATCCTCTCGGTGTCCCTTGGATGAAGCCCGACTGTAGGCTCATCGAGCACATAAAGCGTTCCTGTGAGCAGCGAGCTTAGCTGGTTTGAAAGATTTACACGCTGGTATTCTCCTCCTGAGAGTGTCTTGCCCTGCCTGCTGAGACTTAGATAATCAAGGCCGACCCTGTTAAGAAATTGCAGCTTAAGACTGACCTGCCTGAGGAGTTCTTTTGCAAGGTTTCTCTTGAACGGTGATATGTCGGCATCAGCGAAAAATTTTATAAGCCCTGACACGGGAAGTTCGCATACCCCGGCGATATCAAGACCGGAAATCTTATATGCAAGCGATTCTTTTTTCAGTCTTTTGCCATTACAGGCATTGCAGACGGCAGCCTTCCTGTGCCTGCTCAGAAATACCCTGACATGCAGTTTATATCTTTTTGTTTCAAGCTCCTCAAAAAAACTATCTATGCCGTAGAAATCATCCGTGCCTTTAAAGAGCCTGTCTTTTTCTTCCTTTGAAAGCTCATTAAAGGGTTTCTTTACATCAATGCCTGCCTTTTTCGCCCCTGCGATCATCTGTTTTTTCCACCATTCATATCCGGATTTTCCCCATATGCCTATCGCGCCCGCTGAAAGGGAAAGATATTTATCCGGCACTATAAGGTCTTCGTCATAGACAAGAATATTCCCGAACCCTTTGCATTCAGGACACGCTCCAATCGGATGATTAAAGGAGAAAAGCAGCGGCGAAGGCTCCGGAAGAGAGATGTTGCAATCATCGCACGCATTCTCGGAAGAGAAGCTGTGAACCGAAAACCGCGAACCTTGAACCGTATCAACGAAAATAACTTTCATGCTTCCGTTCCCCTCTCTCCACGCCATTTCTATGGAATCTGATAATCTTGGTTCGCCTTTTATGACAAGTCGGTCAAGAACAATATCAAAGCATTCAGCGCTCGGCGTTCGGCGTTCGGCGTTTTTTTCTGACCGCTGACTGCTGACAGCTGACAACTCGACTACTTCCCCATCAACCCATGCCCTGTGAAAGCCTCTCTGTTTGAGGGTTTCAGGCGATTCAGAAGAATTAAAGATGATTATCGCCTTGCTATCAGCGTATTCCTCAACTAATTCCTTGACCACCTGCGAGGCATCCCATTTTCTTATCTCTTTGCCGCATTTCGGGCAGAACGGGGTTGCTATTTTTGAATAAAGAAGCCTCAGAAGGTCATAGATTTCCGTGAGTGTTCCCACTGTTGAACGCGAGCCTTTTACGGGATTTTTCTGCTCAAGGGCTATTGCGGGGCGTATGTTGTGTATCGCGTCAACATCAGGCCTGTCAAGTTTTTCAAGGAAAAGCCGCGCATAAGTTGAAAGAGATTCAATGAATCTCCACTGCCCCTCTGCGAAGATTGTGTCGAACGCAAGAGATGACTTGCCCGAGCCTGAGACTCCGGTTACTGCGATGACTTTGTCGTGAGGAAGGCGGAGCGTGATATTTTTGAGGTTGTTCTGCCGCGCACCCTCAATTATAAGCTCTCTGGTTGGCATCCTGATATTTTAACACGGAAGATGCTGTTCACCCGTTTTTTGGCAGGCATGTGAGCTGCTAAATCTTTCCGGAGATTTGCATCGTTTGGCGCAACAACATTAATATCATCTTTTTCATCTCGCATCTTCCATGAATGCGTGTTCTGTAAAATTTCTATATGCTTTTCAGTCTTTCTTCTCCTTTTTCCTGAACATGGGATATAAAACATGGTAATTGTAAAAGTTTTGGCACCATTTTAAAATGGTGCAATGGATCTAAACAC
>JASEHP010000107.1 GCA_030018605.1 Thermodesulfovibrionales bacterium | reverse complement strand
AAACACCACTTGAAGTCGCTTCTTCTTGTGTTGCACTTCGAGGTTGAATGTGGGAGTTAAAAATTAAAGTTGTGGAAGAAAAAATTTTATTAGTATAAATAAAAATTTCTTAATTTGAATTTTGCAATTTGCATTTTGAACTTTAGTTAAAGGGGTGAGAGAATGGAAGTCAAAGTAGACGAGATAAGTGAACTTCTAAGAAAACAGATAGCAGACTTTGAAAAGAAGGTTGATGTCAGCGAGGTTGGCACTGTTGTCTCAGTTGGCGACGGTATAGCGAGGATTTACGGGCTTGACAAATGCATGTCTTCGGAGCTTCTCGAATTCCCGAGTAACATTATGGGAATGGCGCTCAACCTTGAAGAAGATACTGTAGGCGCGGTTCTCTTCGGAGAGGACTCTCTTATCCATGAAGGCGATATTGTTAAACGCACAGGCAGGATTATGTCCGTGCCTGTGGGTGAAGCGATGAGAGGAAGGGTTGTCAACGCTATCGGACAGCCGATTGATGGAAAGGGCCCCATCAATACAAAGGAAACAAGAATAGTTGACGTGGTTGCCCCCGGTATTGTTGACAGGCAGCCTGTTTCAGAGCCTATGCAGACAGGACTTAAAGCAATAGATTCAATGATTCCGATCGGAAGGGGACAGAGAGAGCTTATCATCGGCGACCGCCAGACAGGAAAAACAGCAATAGCAATAGATGCAATCATAAACCAGAAGGGCGGAGACGTTACATGCATATATGTGGCAGTCGGCCAGAAGCGTTCAAATGTAGCGCGTGTCATGAAGACCCTGGAAGAAAACGGCGCAATGGACCACACAATCATAGTTTCCGCAACAGCAAGCGAGCCCGCGCCATTGCAGTACATTGCTCCATACACAGGATGCTCAATAGGCGAGTATTTCAGGGATAGCGGCAAACATGCGTTGATAATATACGATGACCTTAGCAAGCAGGCTACAGCGTACAGGCAGTTGTCGCTGCTCCTCAGGCGTCCGCCCGGACGTGAGGCATTCCCCGGAGATGTTTTCTATTTGCATTCAAGGCTTCTTGAAAGGGCTGCTAAACTTTCCAAAGAACTCGGAGGCGGCTCGCTGACAGCGCTTCCTATAATAGAAACGCAGGCCGGCGACGTTTCAGGTTATATCCCAACAAACGTTATCTCTATTACAGACGGACAAATATATCTTGAGCCTGAGCTTTTCTATGCAGGCATCAGGCCTGCTGTTAATGTAGGTCTCTCAGTCAGCCGTGTCGGCGGAGCTGCGCAGACAAAGGCGATGAAACAAGTTGCAGGAACGCTAAGGCTCGACCTTGCGCAGTTCAGGGAGCTTGCTGCATTTGCACAGTTCGGAAGCGACCTTGACAAGGCAACACTGGCACAGATAGAAAGAGGCAAAAGGATGGTCGAACTTCTGAAGCAGGACCAGTTTGTGCCTATGACAATGATAGAGCAAGTAATAGTCCTTTTTGCCGCTACACAGGGATTCATTGATGATATTCCCGTGGAATCAGTTAAGAAGTTCGAGCAGGAGTTCCTGCGCTATATGAATGACCGCAAGGCGGATATCAAGAAAGAGCTTGGAGAAAAGAAGGCGATTGATGATGCCCTCAAGGTAAAACTAATATCAGCTGTTGAAGATTTCAAGAAAGGATTTCAGGCATAAATGCCTACACTTAGAGATATAAAGAGAAGAATCAAGGCTGTTCAAAGCACGAGCAAGATAACAAAGGCTATGAAGATGGTTGCTGCCGCCAAGTTCAGAAAGGCACAGCAGAGGATGTTTGATCTGAGGCCGTATGCTGACAGGATGAGCGCTGTGCTTTCAAGCCTTGCAGGCGCAGCAGAGAGTGAGATACATCCGCTCCTTGCGGTAAGACCCCGGAAGAATGTGGATATCATTGTTCTTACAAGCGACAGGGGTCTCTGCGGTGCCTTTAATTCTAATATATTGAGGGCTGCTTCAAAACACATATCGCATCTAAAGAAAGAGGAATTTGAAGTCAGCATAAGCGCTATTGGAAAAAAGGCGGTTGACTATTTCAGGAGGAGAAATGTCCCTCTGAAAAAAAGCTGGACAGGCATTTCAGGAAGAATTTCATATGCAAATGCCCAGGAAATAGCAGCGGATATTATAGAGCGCTATACAAATGAGACCACAGATGAAATTATTCTTGCATATAATGAGTTTAAATCAGTTGTTGCACAAAAGGTTGTTGTCACAAGGCTTCTTCCCTTGGCGTCAATAGAGACAGCGGCGGAAACGCTGCCAGTTTTTAATTTCATATATGAGCCTTCAAAGGAAGACATATTCAATAACCTGCTTCCCAAGAATGTTGAGATTCAAGTATTCAGGGCATTGCTTGAATCACAGGCATCTGAGGAGGCTGCAAGGATGTCTGCCATGGAGAATGCGACAAAGGCTGCTAATGACATGATAAACAATCTGACGCTCCAATTTAATAAGGCAAGACAGGCGTCAATCACCAAAGAGCTTATGGATATAGTCGGCGGAGTTGAGGCGCTTAAAGGATGAAAACAAAGGGGACAAGGATTCAAGGTGTCAAGGGGTCAAGTGAAGTAACTCGAACCCTCGAACTCTCGAACCCTCGAACCCTCGAAATAAATTATGGGGGTATGGGATGAGCAATATTGGAAAAGTATCACAGGTTATCGGCGCAGTTGTTGATGTTGAATTTGAAGGCAAGATGCCTGAAATATTGAATGCAGTAACAGTGGAACAGAAAGGGGATGCATTAAAGGGGATACCTGATATCAAGATAACATTGGAAGTAGCATCACATCTTGGCGACAACAAGGCCAGAACAGTTGCAATGTCAGCCACAGACGGGCTTGTAAGAGGGATGCCTGCAGTTGATACAGGCCAGCCGATTACTGTCCCTGTTGGAAAGGCAGTTCTCGGCAGGATTGTAAATGTTATTGGAGAAGGAATTGATAACCTTGGACCAATAAAGTCTGATGTGAAATGGTCAATCCACAGGCCTGCTCCAGACTTTAGTGAGCAGGAACCGACTACACAGGTTTTTGAGACAGGCGTTAAGGTTTTTGATCTTCTTGTCCCGTTCGTCAGAGGCGGAAAGATGGGGATGTTCGGCGGCGCAGGCGTCGGCAAAACAGTTGTTATCATGGAGATGATACATAACATTGCGATGAAACACGGCGGCGTTTCTGTTTTTGCGGGTGTCGGCGAAAGGACAAGAGAAGGGAATGACCTTTACGGCGAGATGAAGCATTCAGGCGTTCTTGAAAAAGTCGCCCTAATTTACGGACAGATGAACGAGCCTCCCGGGGCAAGGGCAAGGGTTGCGCTTACGGCCCTTACATGTGCTGAGCACTTCAGGGACGAGGGACAGGACGTTCTAATATTCATAGACAATATATTCAGATACACGCTTGCTGGTTCAGAGCTTTCAGCTCTCCTTGGAAGAATGCCTTCCGCTGTCGGTTATCAGCCGACTCTCGGCACTGATATGGGCGTTCTTCAGGAAAGAATTACAACCACAAAGAAAGGTGCTATCACATCAATGCAGGCCATTTACGTTCCTGCCGACGACCTTACAGACCCTGCCGTTGCAACTGCATTTACGCACCTTGACGGAACTGTCGTTCTTTCAAGGCAGATATCAGAGCTTGGCATTTATCCTGCTGTTGACCCTCTGGATTCAACATCAAGAATTCTTGACCCAAAGGTTATAGGCGATGAGCATTACGCTGTTGCAAGAAGCGTTCAGAAGATACTTCAGAGATATAAGGAACTGCAGGACATCATTGCAATCCTTGGCATGGAAGAGCTTTCAGAAGACGACAAGATTACGGTTTCAAGGGCAAGGAAGATACAGAGGTTCCTCAGCCAGCCGTTCCATGTTGCAGAGGTATTTACAGGAAGACCCGGCAAGTATGTCAAGGTCGCTGACACAATAAGAAGCTTTAAGGAAATAGTTGATGGTAAATATGACGATATTCCTGAACAGGCGTTTTATATGACAGGGACTATTGAAGAGGTTGAGGAAAATGCAAAGAAGCTCGGATGGGCGAGAGGATAAATTTCGTAACACGTAACGCGTTACGCGTAACGTGTCACGGAGGAAAAAACGATTAAATGGAAAACAAACTAAGATTAGAAATAGTTGCCCCTCACGGTCTCATATTCAGCGAAGAGGTGGATGAGGTTACTGCTAACGGAAGCGAGGGAGAATTCTGCGTTCTTCCGGGGCATGCGCCTTATGTGACAACGCTCAAGGTAGGTATGCTTACATGCAAGACAGGGAAGGGGCCTGTAATCTTTTTTGTTAACTGGGGATATGCTGAAGTAGGGCCTGATAAAGTTCTTGTTCTTGCCGACAGCGCAGAAAAATCTGAGGAGATAGATGTTGAGAGGGCAAAGGAAGCGATGAAGAGGGCTGAGGAAAGGCTGAAAAAGTGCGAGGAGTACGATTTTCACCGCGCTGAGGCATCGCTTGAGAGGGCAGCCACGAGGATTCAGATAGCACAACTAAAGATGCCGAAGTAAAAAAAGTGTCTGTGTCAGTTTCCAGTGTCAGGGAAAGATTTGCTGACACTGACATTAAACACTGACACTAATCCTTTGCCGTACCGTTTCATAAAGGCAGACCGCTGCGGATGCTGAAACATTAAGGCTTTCGGCTCTTCCTAAAATTGGAATTTTCAAAATCATATCAGCCTTTCTCTTAACCTCACCGCTTACGCCACGCGCCTCATTGCCGAATACAAAGGCGATTGATTTTTTAAGGTCTGTATTAAAGATTGATTTTCCTGAATCCAATGCTGTTGCGATTACCATTATTCCGTTTGCTTTCAGCCATCGAAAGAGATTGTCCGTGTTAGCGTAAATTATCGGGATATTGAAGATGCTTCCGGCAGTCGCCCTTATTGTTTTTTGCATGAATACATCACATGTGCCGCTGAGGATTATTACTGCATCCGCTCCAGCGGCATCGGCGGTTCTTATTATTGCCCCTAAGTTCCCCGGCTCCTGCACTCCGTCAACTGCAACGACCAGAGGAGTTGTTTTGAATTTAATCTCTTCAAGGTTTTTCATAGCATAAGATGCAATTGCAATAATGCCCTGAGGGGTCTCTGTGTCAGCGAGCTTGTTCATTATCTGCTCTGTGACTTCAAATATCTCATCTGTTTTTTTTGCAATCTCTCTTAATATTTTTTGCCCGTCTTTTTTTGCCCTGAATGAATCCGTGAAGAAGACCGCGTTTATTTTATTGCCTGATGTCAGCGCCGTCTCTACAAGATGCGGGCCTTCAATAATAAATGCAGTGTGTTTGTATTTGCTCCGCTTGTTTTTAATGTCCAGCGCTTCTTTGATTTTGGGATTTGAGGTGCTTATGATTTGAATGTGTTTCATGACTAATAAATTTAGCAGAAATCAATGTTTTATTGCTACTTGATGCAAAGCTGAAAGCTCTCTTATAGGACTTGAGATTAGGCAGGAATAGTATTCTCGCTTCCGCCTCGCTAACCTCCGAGGTCGTGTCAAATCATTTAACATGGTAACCGAAGCTTCTTCTGTTGAATCATGAAAAATGTAACCGAAGAAGGCGCCAGTTTTTTATACGGATTAACTGTTATCGTCCCTTTCTTTTTCTTGTGATAGGTATTGTAAAGTCTCTCTAACTTGGCATCTATTGCATTTTTGAGTTTTACAGGATTTAATCTGTCCTGCTCGACATTTTCGGAACAACTATTTTGAGTTTAAAGTTAGTCCCACC
>JASEHP010000106.1 GCA_030018605.1 Thermodesulfovibrionales bacterium | reverse complement strand
ATTTTTGGTAACAAATCTCGGCGAAGTGGAAGATAAGCAATTTCAACTGTCTGAGTTCCCCGATTATTTCGGGGAACGAGTTTTGAAATTGCCTGTAACGAGCCTTAGATTTGTCAATCCGCCTGAGGCGGACTGCAAAAAGCGAAAAGGGTTTGGGAATGAACTTCTATTTGATAAATCGAAAGGGAGGCATCCGCTATGCTGAAAATAGGCGTTCTTGCATCTGGCCGCGGCTCTAATTTTCAGGCAATAATAGATGCGATAGAAAATAAAAATCTCAAAGCCTCAATAGAAATATTGATAACAGACAATCCGTCCGCCTTTGCAATAGAACGGGCTAAGAGACATAACATAAAACATATCTTTATAAACCCGAAAGAGTTTGCAACAAAGGATGAATTCTTCAAAAAGGTTGCAGACGAACTGAAATCATGCGGCGTTGAACTCGTTATACTCGCAGGATTTATGAGGATTGTAAGAAAACCCCTGGTAGACGAATTTCCCAACAGGATAATGAATATCCATCCTGCGCTGCTTCCTTCATTCCCGGGGCTGCACGGACAGAAACAGGCGCTTGACTACGGCGTAAAGATTTCAGGCTGCACAGTTCATTTTGTTGACGAGGGAATGGATACAGGGCCAGTAATTATACAGGCAGCAGTCCCTGTGATGCCTGATGACACGGAAGATACTCTTTCTGAACGCATATTGAGTTTTGAGCACAGGATATATCCCGAGGCAGTAAGGCTATTTTCCGAGGGAAGACTCGTTATAAATGGGAGAACCGTTAAAATAAAGGAGCAGCATGGGGTCCCGTCAAATATTGTAAACCCACCGTTCAGGCAAGAATAGCCGATACCCATCAACTGACAGCCTAATAGCTCTAATCATGAGAATCACTGCAGGCAATTTAAAAGGAAGAAAGGTAAACTTTAAAAAAGTGCAGAAGGCTGCTAAAAAAGAGAACGCATTAAGACCAACCTCATCCAAGGTAAGAGAATCCATCTTTAACATCATAGGCGCTTTAATCTCAGACGCTCAATTCATTGACCTTTACGCAGGCACAGGCGCGGTAGGGATGGAAGCTCTCAGCAGAGGAGCAAACGCTGTTTTTTTTGTGGAAGCTGACAGAAAAAGAACAGAACAGATAGAGGAGATGCTGAAAGACTGCGGATACATCTCAAGGGCTAATATCATCAGAGGAGAGGCGTCCGCCTTCATAGCCAAGGCAGTGAAAGAAGGCTTGAAATTCGACATTGTATTCCTTGATCCGCCTTATCATACAGGAGAACTTGAACACATACTTCCTCAGTTGTCTGGCGGAGAGATGCTTAATGACAACGGCATTATCATTGCAGAACACCTTTCCAAAAAGAAGCTGCCCGCTGAGATAGGTAATTTCGTGCAGAAGAAGGCTTACAAATACGGCGATACTATGCTAACATTATACAGGAAAAAATAATGAAAAGAACAGCTATTTATCCGGGAACATTTGACCCTATAACAAACGGCCACATAGACCTCGTAAAAAGAGGGATGAGGATATTTGATGAGGTCATTATCGCCATTGCAACAGCGCAAAAAAAACAGCCTCTATTTACTATCAGCGAACGGTTAAGACTGATAAAGGATGCTGTCAAGAGCTTAAAAAATGTTAAAGTTGAGGCATTCGACGGCTTGCTGGTTGAGTATGTAAAATCAAAAAAAGGAGTCGCGGTTATAAGGGGACTGCGCGCCGTGTCTGATTTTGAGTATGAATTACAGATGGCGCTTATGAACAGGCGTCTCGACCTGAACATAGAGACTGTTTTCATGATGCCTTCAGAGGAATATACATTCCTGACATCTACAGTTATCAAAGAAGTTGCATCATTCGGCGGCTCGGTAAAAGGGCTTGTCCCTGAAGCAGTTGAAAATGCATTAAGGAGAAAATTCAAAAGATGATAACGATTGAGGATTTTGCGAATGTTGAACTGAAGACAGGCAGGGTGCTTGAGGCGCAGAGGGTTGAAAAAGCAAAGAAGCTGATTGTTCTGAAGGTTGACACTGGAGAAGAGCGTCAGATTGTTGCGGGAATCGGCAAGGCATATGCTCCGGAAGAGCTTATAGGAAAGACAATTGTGGTTGTCACAAACATGCAGCCTGCAAAGCTCATGGGTGTGGAGTCTCATGGAATGCTCCTTGCGGCATCGGATGACGAAGGCAATCTGTCAATTATTACTCCTGAGAGAGAAATAAAACAGGGATCAAAGGTGAACTAAACCCGAATAGAAGGGTGAAGGGTCTTCTAACGGGGTAAAAGTTTTCTGGGATTGCAGCTAACTGGATAACACATCCTCATAACTCAAAAACCTCCCCCTTATCCGGCACATGGGTGACAAAGCCGTACTTCTCTTTTATCAATTCTGAAAACTGCAGGGCTGTCTTTTCTTCGCCGTGGACCACAAAAACCTGCGGGCTGTCATTAAATGCCGAAAGCCATTCAATGAGCCCCTGTTGGTCGGCATGAGCGGAAAAACCTCCAAGTGTGTATATGCTTGCCTTAACAGCTATCTCCTCTCCGAAAATACGGACTGTCTTTGACCTGTCAACAATCCTCCTTCCGAGCGTGCCGCTTGCCTGAAAACCTGAAAATGTAATGCTGCATTCAGGCCGCCAGAGGTTATGTTTGAGGTGATGTCTTATTCTTCCGCCATCGCACATGCCGCTCCCGGCAATAATTATCGCATGGGATTTAATCTTATTCAGCGCAATGGACTCGTCAACAGAATTGGTAAAGTTGAGTCTTATGCTGTCTGCCACTGATTCGGCGTTTAGAATCCTCTTTGCCTCTTCATCAAAACACTCCGGGTGCGCAAGATAGGTCTTTGTAGCTTGTTCAGCCAAAGGGCTGTCAATATAAACATTGATTTTATAGAGCCTTCCTTCACGCACAAGCTGGTTAAGAATATATAGAATATCCTGAGTCCTTCCTATTGCAAACGCAGGGATGAGGACATTCCCGCCTTTCTTGAACGTAACCTTTATTACCTCAATAAGCTCATTAATGCTGTCCGACATATTTTTATGCAATCTGTTTCCATATGTTGACTCCATAACGATATAATCGGATTCTGTTGCAACAGAAGGGTCATTTATTATCGGATTTCCTTTCCTGCCTATGTCTCCTGAGAATATTACCTTTTTCTCCTGATGCCCGTCCTGAACCCATATCTCCAGACTGCCTGAACCGAGAATATGCCCTGCATCAAGGAACCTGTATTTTAGCCCTTTGCCTGTATGCCCGATTTTTCCATAAGGGATTTTATTTAAAAAAGGCATTGAAGCCCTTGCATCATCAACCGTGTAAAGTGGAAGAACAGGCTCCCTGCCTGCCCTTAATGCCTTTTTTGTCAGCCATTCGGAATCTGTTTCCTGAATATGCGCTGAGTCATAAAGCATTAACTCAACAAGGTCGGTAGTGGCTGAAGTTGCTATTATCCTGCCCCTGAATCCGTCTTTCACAAGCTTAGGTATAAGTCCGCTATGGTCAATATGAGCGTGTGTAAGAAACAGATAATCTATTTCCGAAGGATTAAACAGAAAAGGCGCTCTGTTCAGGGCATAAGAGTCCTCTCCTTGAAACATGCCGCAGTCAACAAGCATATTAATTTCAGACGTACGGATAGAGAAACATGACCCCGTGACAGTTCTTGCAGCCCCAAGAAATTGTATCTTCAAATTATTGCCTCACTTCTCGTGTTTGGCAGATAACAACTGGCTTGTCTTTTTAATCCAAAAAAGCGGTTCATGTATAGACTCACCCCGGCAGATAGGGCATTTGCCGGGCTTTTTCAGCCTTTCTCTCTTCCTGAATACAAAACCGCACTTCGTGCATTCAGCAGGCGTAATCACAAGATGTGCATCTTTTGTATTGACTGTCTTCTGAATATGTCCAAGGTGTTCATAGACCTCTTTTTCAGGGATGCCGACATTGCCTGATATTTCCTTTGCGGAGAGGGTTTGGTTCTCTATAACAGAAATTATCTTGTGACGGATAGTTTCATGCCTTTCAACAGGGACAGGCGGTTCTTTCTGTTTTTTCTTCAAACATTCACCTCTGTAAACCAGAACTATCTATTTTCAATTTAAGTTTAAACCAGCGGCATCCAAAAAACAACAGAGCCCTTTTTGCCGATAATGGGAATTTAAAATACTTTACAGCCTGACCCTCAATCCTCTAAAATTAATAACTTGGATATTATGAAAAAAATCATACTGTTGATAATATTTTTTATTGCCGCCGCCCCCCTGGTAGCATGGACAGCTTCGCCTGCTAAGACCGAACATTATCTTTATTCAAGCAGCAAGACTGTAATCGGCTCTATCATGACCTATACCGTTAAGGATGATGAATCCTTAATTGAGATAGCGCGGAAGTTTAAACTCGGCTACAATGAAATTGCCGACGCAAACGCTGATACCGACCCGTTTGTCCCCGGAAATGGGACGTTAGTCACCATCCCCTCTTCATGGATACTGCCGGATGTGAAATCATACGAAGGCATTGTTATAAACCTCTCTGAGATGAGACTATATTACTTTTTTAAGCGCGGCAGTTCAAAACTTGTGGCAACTTTTCCTGTGGGAATAGGCAGTGAAGGCAATGACACGCCAACCGGAGAGTTCAAGATTGCAGAAAAAATAGTAAAACCAAGCTGGCGTGTGCCTGAATCAATCAGAAAGGAAAAACCCCAATTGCCTGAAGTGGTGCCTTCTGGACCGGACAATCCTCTCGGCTCTCATGCACTAAGGCTCTCATTAAGGAGTTATCTCATCCACGGGACAAACAGGCCGTGGGGGGTCGGCAGAAGGGCAAGCCACGGATGCATAAGGCTGTACCCCGAAGACATCCCAAAGCTTTTCAAATTAGCGCCAAAAGGCGGCAGGGTGACTATTATAAAACAACCTGTAAAAGCAAGCACGATAGGCGGCAAGGTGTTTATTGAGGTTCACAAGGACGATTACCACCAAAATGAAGAATACTCTAAAATAGCGGTGAAACTGCTCAAGCGTAAAAATCTGCTTGAAGGTGTTAACACGGAGAAACTGCATGCGGCAATAAAAGAGAAAAAGGGGATTCCTGTCGAGATATCAAATTAACCCTAAAATGCAGTTTTGGAGTTAATTTCAAAAGGGGGCCAGAAACTACATCCCTGAAATTTCCGTCCCCCTCTGCTAATATAAATTACTTTTTCTGCTGCAATTCAAATGCCTTCTTTGCCTTCTTTGCAGAAGTATCTGTTTTTTCTGATGCAGCAGCTGCCTTCTTTGCAGCCATCTCTGCCTTCTCTGCGGCAGCCTCCGCCTTCTTTACAGCAGTATCAGCCTTATCAGAAGAATCCTTTGCAGCCTTCATAGCATCTTCAGCCATCATCTTTGCATTTGCTGCCTCTTTCTTAGCCACTGCAGCTTCAGAACTTACAGAACCGAGCTTGCTCTCAAGCGAGCCTATCTTGGATTCAACTGCCGCGAGCTTTGCCTCCAGCTTGTTAATCCTGTCTGCGAGAGGGTCTACCTGCTCCTTTACGTATTCTTTTGTGGCGCATCCAAATGAAAACAGAAGCAGTCCCATGAAAACTAAATATACCGCTTTTCTCATCTTTACACCTCCTTTGCAAAAAATAGATTTATTTTAATAAAGAATACAACTATTTAAAAAAAAATGCAAAGTTTTATAAGTTCCATACAAATGCGACATACCTCCTTTTTTGATGAGATAGTCAACAGG
>JASEHP010000105.1 GCA_030018605.1 Thermodesulfovibrionales bacterium | reverse complement strand
AATACACCCTTATCTTTTTTACCGCAAGATTTTACACAGAAGATTTTACGCTACCTAAGCGACATCATTCCGCCTCAGGCGGACTGCGGAAAGCGAAAGCCAATCCTGTCGGTTAGCGATTTGAGCATCATTTTGATATTTGCTATTTTGTTTCTGTTTTCAGATAATGAATAAGAATGGCTCCTAACACTATCCACAGCATATTCTTAAACACATCGGAAAAGCACGGGGATAATATTGCCTTTTATTATCTTGACCGCACATGGAAGACGATAACCTACGGCGCATTTGCTTCGGATTCAAAAGCCATCGCATCCAGCCTGATAAAAATCGGAATAAGTAAAGGCGACCGCATTGCGATATTCTCTGAAAACAGGCATGAATGGTGCGCCTCGTATCTGGGGATAATGATTGCCGGCGCAATTGCAGTCCCGATAGACTCACAATTGAATAGTGAGACAGTGCGGAATCTCTTGATTGATTCAGAATCAAAAGTTATTTTTTTCAGCTCAAAGACTGAAACAATTGCAAATGAAGCAGCAACCGGGCTTGAGATAAAGAAGATAAACCTTGATTCTCCTGATTTTAAGGAAATATGCGGAGCTAAAGAAGCAGTCCGTTATCCTGAGACATCACCGGAGAATATTGCGTCTATCATCTATACATCCGGAACAACAGGGATTCCAAAAGGCGTTATGCTTACGCACAGAAATTTCTGCTCTGACGCAGAGGCTCTGGTAAATATAGGCATCATCACAAAAAATGACAATGTACTTTCGCTTTTGCCTTTGCATCATACTTACCCGTTTATGTCCACATTCCTTGTGCCGCTTTTTTTAGGCACGGCAATAACCTATTCGCCGAGCTTAAAAGGGCCGGACATTATCTCATCAATGAGAGAAAACGGCGTCACTATCCTTGTCGGCGTTCCTCAATTGCTTGAGATGATAAGAAACGGGATTACGGATAAATTTAAAAGGCTGCCCGCTCCAGCGCTATTGCTGATGAAAATCTTATTGAAATTATCCGGAAGCCTGAGAAAAAAAACTGGCATCAATATCACCAAGGCAATATTAAAACCTGTCCATAATGCGCTTGGAAGCAGGTTCAGGTTCTTTGCAAGCGGCGGGGCAAAGCTTGACCCTCAGGTGATGGAAGGACTTGAGGCATTGGGTTTCACGGTGCTTGAAGGCTACGGCATTACAGAGACATCTCCTGTTGTCACGTTCAACCCGATAGATAAACGAAAGGCCGGCTCTGCCGGGAAACCTTTGCCTTCGGCAGAGATAAAAATAATAAAACCTGAAGACGGCAGGGTTTTAGGCACGGGAGAAGAAGGAGAGGTTGCGATCAAGGGCCCGATGGTGATGAAGGGCTATTATAAAAACCCCCAGGCAACGGAGCAGGCAATCAGAGATAACTATTTTTTCAGTGGAGACCTCGGCTATATTGACAGGGACGGATACCTTTTCATCACAGGACGCATAAAGGAAGTAATAGTTCTCGGCTCCGGCAAGAATATATATCCTGAAGAAGTGGAAAAGGAATATTCGGCTATTCCTTTAATTAAAGAGATATGCGCCATTGGCATTGAAGAAAAAGGCAGGATAGAAGCTCTTCACGCAATCATCGTACCGGATCTTGAATACGCAAAAAAACATCAGACAGGCAATATCCACGAGGCGCTGGTATGGGAGATAGCAAAAATATCAGGCAGGCTTCCCTCATATCAAAGGCTTAAAGGATTTAGTCTTTATCCTGAGCCTCTGCCGAGAACGCCTCTCGGGAAATTAAGGAGGTTTATGATTAAAGACCTGATAAAAGAAAAATTCCCGCCTCGGGCGGGTTCGCCTGTGGCGAAAAAAGTTAAGAGTGAAGACAAAGAGCTTATGGCGGATGAAACAGGAAGAAATGTGGTTGAATGCATAAAATCTTTTCTTAAAGAGCCCATGCCGGTTCAATCCATGGACAACCTTGAACTTGACCTTGGGCTTGACTCATTGCAGAGGATAGAGCTTGTTGTCAGCCTGGAAAATAAATTCTCGATAAAACTTCCTGAGACATTTGCGTCAGACATCCAGACAGTTGGAGAGATAGTGGAGAAAATGAAGGGGTTAGGAGTTAGGGGTCAGGGAAGGGGGGAATTTAAGGGGGGTGTTGCCTCTATCTTCTCGCAGGAACCGGAGGAGGCGGAAAAGAAAAAAATCGGCATTAAACAAGGACTGATAGGATGGTTTTTTGTTTCAGGCCTGATGCTCTTGTTCAAACTGTTCTTTAGAATTTTCTTCAGGCTTGAGGCTAAGGGCATAGAGAACATCCCCCATGTCCCGTTTATCATCGCCCCAAACCATTGCAGCAATCTGGACGGCTTTGCCATAGGCGCTGCCATTCCACTAACCACATATAAGACTCTCTACTTTCAGGGTTTCCAGAAATATTTCACAGGCAGGCTGACTGCCTTTTTTGCAAGACTTGCGCATGTTATACCCATAGACCCGGAAACGTATCTGGGCAAAGCCCTCCAGCTTTCCGCCTATGTATTGAAAAATAACAAAGCGCTCTGCATATTTCCTGAAGGCGGAAGGTCTTATGATGGGAAGCTGATGGAATTTAAAAAAGGTATCGGCATTCTTGCATTGGAACTCAATGTTCCTGTTGTGCCGGCTTATATAGAAGGAAGTTTTGAAGCGCTTCCCAAAGGCGCATTCCTGCCTAAACCGGCAAAAATAAAAATCACTTTCGGAAAACCATTTTACCCCTCAGAATTGGACCTGACCCAAAAACCAGAGAGCGTCGATAAACATCAATTCTTCGCGGATGAATTAATGGGAAGGGTGAAAAGCTTAAAGAGATGATAAAGGCGCAATAACTCCTTGTCCCTTATACTTCTTCCCCTGAAACGTATCCCTGTCAACAAATCTCTGCTGTATGTCGTTTGTTATCTGATGCCTGCTCCTGTCCCATCTCGGCGCAATAAGTATATTGTCAGGCGCTGTTGCAAAGAGCCGCTGAAGGACAATATCAGGAGAAAGCTTTTCTATGAAATCCGCGATGAAATCCAGAAACTCTTCATATTCAAATGTATGGAAGGGATTTTCTTTATACATCTGCGCCAGGGGCGTATCTTTTACGACCTGAAGCTGATGTATCTTTAAAAAATCAAGATGAAGCCCGGAGATTTCATCCGCCATATCGAGCATCTCTTTCTTTGTCTCTGTAGGGAATCCTACAATCAGATGCGCTCCTACGGCTATTCCTCTGCTCTTCGTGAGCGAAACAGCATCAAGAAAAGTTTTATAATCATGCCCCCTGTTTATGAAACTGAGTGTTTTGTCATAAATTGACTGTAGCCCGTATTCCACAAGGATGAAATGATTTTTTGATAGAGACTCAAGCAGCGCGAGCTTTTCGCTGTCAATGCAGTCAGGCCTTGTGCCTATTGCAATGCCGATGACTGCGGGCTCGGCAAGGGCTTCTTTGTAAAATAGTTCAAGCTCTTCAATAGGCGCATACGTGTTTGAATAGGGCTGGAAATACGCAAGGAATTTGCTTGCCCCGTATCTCCTGCTCAGATATGAAATGCCGTTTTTTATCTGCTCTTTCACTGCTATTGAAGGCTTGCATGAGCTTGGCCTGAAGCTGTCATTGTTGCAGTAGATACAGCCTCCGAAGCCGAGACTGCCGTCCCTGTTCGGGCATGTGAAGCCTGCATCCACATTAACCTTGTAGACTGTTGTCCCGAAGCGCTTTTTCATATATGCGCCGAATGAATTATATCTCTGCGTCATATTTTAATTATTCACCTTCCCGAAGAACCCTGTCAATGTGGGGGGCTTTTCAGGCAGTAAAAATCACCGAGGGACTTTGGCTTAATTGTAGATGCTGTTATTGTGCTTATTGACCGCCGACAGAGCCGATGTTACATCCCTGCATTTTTCAATTTAATCTCAAAAACATCATGCATAAACAACGGCACTGACGGGTGCTTTTTGAATATCCAGCCTGTGTAGATTGTCTTATCCTTTTCTATGATGACAACCCTTACTGCTGGATTTTTCAGTTCATTGGTCTCTGAAATTATGCCTTTGGCATCCATCATAAAGTGCGGGAGGAACTCCTTTATCTCTATTGCCACATTAGTCCCAGCTATATTGCCCTTGCCTCCGACAGAAATAGTAATATCGGTTTCACTCTTTTTAGTTTTATCTGTAATGGTGAGGGTGATGTTCTTCCACTTTGCCTTCACCTGTTCAGAGACGACAATAGGGACATCCTTCTTATCTTTCTTTTCAGCAGGCATAGGCGCATGGGGCAGCTTTGCAAGGTCTTGCTTCATGATATTCTTCAATCTTTGCTCATTCTCCTCTGCTTTCGCCTTTTCATCTTTTTTGCATCCTGAGACAAGCATAAAAAGGGCTAACAAAATAAAGAGCGCTCTTAGCAATTCTTACCTCCTGTTCAAGTAAAACAAACCCCGCCAGGAGTGTATCCTGGCGGGGTTTGTTTCAGATGCGTAATAACTGACTACTTCTTATGTTCTGCCCTTAGATTTTTAGCCTCGTCTTTTATCCTCTGTACGGCTTCCTTGAGAGGAGCCCATCCATACCAGTGCATATAGTCATTGCTTGTATGGAATGCTCCCTGAAATGCCCTCATCCTGTATTCAAGGAATATGAGGTAGAGTTCCTGCTCTATGCTGCTCTTTGCCTCATAGAATTGTAAACCATCAGGGGCATATTTCCAGCCTGCAGGTTTCTTGAGTATGCCGTCTTTGTAAAGATCCTGCACTATGCCGATAACCTCTGCAAAAAGAAGGTCAGACGCCTTTATTATCTGGTCTCCTGCATCAAGTGTGTCCTTTGCATATGTGCTGCTATGGCATTGTGTGCACACCTTCATCATCTTGTCTCTTTCCTTCTGAAACTCTTCCTTTGTAAGCCTTGCTACCTTGCCTGCCTTCACAAGTTCAAGCCTTTCTGTGGGTGTGCCTTTTTCATCAAGCACGCCAAGATACTGAAGTATCTTTACCCTTGCGTTCAACCACTCCTTGTTATCCTCTGGAAGTCTTAATGCAAGAAAGCCCCATGCGGTCATCACATTGTGGTCTCCATTCGGCATGTGGCACGTCTGACATGTCGGGGCATTAGCACTCGTAGCTGGAATAGACCAAGTGATGCCATGCTTTGACGACATATACATTTCCCACTGGGGGTGATCAAATCCCATGTGGCAGTTAGAGCATGACCTTGGGTCTTGAGCCTCTTTCTTTGAGAATGTGTGCCTTGTATGGCATGCGTCGCACTGTGCGTGACCGTATTTGTAACTCTTAACTTCCTCAGGCGCCTTACTGCCGATCTTATGGCATCCAGAACATCCCCTGTATCCCATTCCGGTAACCGCCTTTGGCTGATGTGTCCACATCGGCATCGAGCTTGCCGCTATCCATGCGAGGTCATGCTTTCCTGCCTTGAACTGGGCATGCTGCTGTTTATGGCAGGTGGCGCATGTTGCCGCGGTAGGCATCTTTGCCGCTTTGTGGTCTGTCATTGTCTTATGATCAGAGCCATGACAGATAGCGCAATCGACTCCAGTGCTGAAGTGCCTGCTTGCCATGTGCTGTTTTACCACTCCTGGATTTACTTTCTCATGGCATTTAACACACTCCGACTTTGGCACAGCAGCCAGTGCAATGGAAGGCACAACTGCCATTAAAATACTGACCCAAAATACCTTCAAAATCTTCATACCTCCTCCTACTAAGAATTTGTGTTATAAGATTTATATAAACGGGTTTTACCCGTT
>JASEHP010000104.1 GCA_030018605.1 Thermodesulfovibrionales bacterium | reverse complement strand
TGATATTTAAAAATAATTTGCTATTTCTGGACACCGTTTTTTGTAATTATGCCTGTTTATTTCATCCTCTCAAGCAAAAACTTCACCTGTCTGTCTTCAGGGCTGAGACGCAGCACTTCTTCAAACGCCTTTTTTGCTTCGGCGTCTTTGCCCTTCTGGTAATACATAAGACCGAGGGACTTTTGAAGCGTGGAATCCTTCGGGAACTTCTCAACGCCTTCTTTTAAATATCTCAGGGCCTTCTCGTCTTCTTTCATTTCCTGATAACAAAGCGCAATGTAATAATACGTGTCAGCTGTAGGAAGAGCTTTCAAGGCTTCTTCAAAAAGAGTAACCGCCTTGCCGTAATTCCTCTGCCTGAAATAACCCCCTGCTTCAACCAAAATCTCTGCTGCTTTTTTCTGGCGTTCTTCATGGTTCAGGTTTGTATAGGGGTTGGAAATAGCATCTACGATCTTGCCGTCAGGAACCTTATTATCATATGTCTTTGTCAATCCGACACCGCTTATCTTCATCTCATCTATGTTTACAGAACCGAGGTAGTTTGCGGCAATTTTTATGCCCGTCTCGGATGAGATATTCTTTTCGTTATCAAAAATATTATTGTCCTTTATCTCGCCTGAAAAGCCTTTTATGCGAATGCCTTCGGCATTCTGAAATATATTTGCATGGAGAATCTTTGCATCTGTCTGCTGAAGTTCAATCCCTGTTTTATTTCCTGAGATTGTTAAGCCTTTCATTGCAACAGACGGTGTGCCTGACACAAAAACTCCGATATTACTGTCTGTGATTACGCCGTTTTCCATTAATCCCCCTGTGTTTCTCAAAAGCATTGCAGTTGCTGCGCCTTTGATGCGGAAACCGCTGGCAGCAATGTTGGCTCCCTCGGCAGCTACGCCCCTCCATTTTTTATCTCCTGCAGGGATAAGTTCAACCGGAGATTCTTTTCCGCTGACAATCATTTTGCCATGCACATTAAGAGATGCATTTTCATCAAACATAATCCGGGTTTCAGGCTCTATTGTCAGAGATAAGCCTTTAGGGACCGTGAGGCTGCTCTTTACGATATAAATTCCCGACAGGACAGTATCCTTCTTTAGTTCGCCTGACAGCGGAACAGGTTCCTTGGATACAAGAGAGGCCATGAGAGGGTCGTGCAGGTCTGATTCATTTCCCGTCCTGTCAAATGCCGAAACCTTATAATAGTAAATCTTTCCGGGCATGGCTGCTTTATCTTCAAAGGCGCTGACTTCCAGTTTCGCTATCGCGGCATATCCGCTCAGAGGCTGTTCGCTTCTTAGGACTTTATATCCTGCGAGGTCAGATATATTCTTTAGCTGCTCCCATGCAATTTCAATTCTGTCGTGAAATCCCTTGGCCCTTACGCCTTTAACCTGAGGGGGCGGAGTGGTATCAATAGTCACAAAGCCGCTTACATCAATCCACTGGCTTTCATATCCGCCGGGCTTTTTTAGCGAAACAACGATAGGCATGTCTTTTATGTTATCTCCGGGCAGCACAAGGTATTCGCCGGTATAAATTCCCGGCTTTACCTCCTTCATAAGAATATTCTTTTTGTAATTGCCTATGTCAAACATTGCCACCATTGACTTGTCGCCCTCAAGCCCGGCCCTGATTATCTTCCCTTTGCCGAACGGCCCTTCTTTTATATTAGTCAGCACTTCTTTAATTACAGGCCTGTCCTCAGCGGCCATTCCCGATGGAGACGGTATTTTCTCATTGAACTTGTGTGCAAGCTCATTTACAAGCCTTATCTGCTGAATCTCCCTGAGGTTCATTGCTGCTGACACGGCAGTCATAATCAATCCAAGCGGAGATATGGGAATACTGCCTTCGTGGTACCGTACAGCGTCCTTTAACCTTAATACCTCTTTCCCTGTTTTTGTATTCACTATCCATACCTCGGCTTCAACGCCAAGCTGGGAATAAACTGCAGCGTAAACTTTTTTAAAATCAGTGATCCTGCCATATACCAACCCGTCACATCCGAGCGACTGGCATACCTCAGCAGGTTTCATTTCAAGGACAGTCTTGCCTGTAGATTTTTCCATGTGAACGATTTTTTCATCTATGATTGTAGGCTCAATATCCCTGTAGGGTTTGGAGCTGAAATGGTTGTAAAAAGCCTTTCTGACCTGATTTGCAATTCCTCGTTCATCCGTATCGTTCTGAAACGGCAGGACCGCAACGGTTTTGGGAAGTTCTTCTTCAGCAACAGTCTTCGCTTCAGGCGTGTCTTTTTTTATCGCATCTGTCGGTGCGCATGACGAAATGGATATGGAAAGAAAAAGAATCAACAAAAACAAAAAAATCTTTTTCATAAATTTTCTCCTTGAACCGGTAAAATTATTCCCTGATTCTTCAACTTGCCCTTACCTGTAAAAACGAACATTGTCTATCCACATCGTCCCCTTGACAGGTGGATTATGTTTGCTGTGAGCGCCAATACGCATCCCTTCGACACGGCTTATATCCAAAATTTGCTTGCCCGGTTTGGCGCCGTGTCTCTCAGCACCCTCCTTTATCCAACCTCGTCCTATGGTCAGATGTTCCAAAGGAATTCTAACAACCTTCCACATAGTATCGATCTCAAAATCCGCAACCCAGGCGTCTATAATATTCGGGTTATCACTGTCAGAAATTAGGAGGTTGAAATGGCCTGTGAGAGGAATGTCTGCTTTCACATAAAACTCTATGCCAGCGAATAAGGATAGGTCACGCTTTTTCCTATTTTCTGCACCGGCAAATACATCCCTCACTGCCTTTGTAAAGTCAAAGTCCACCATAAGTGAATGTTTTGAGTCTTCAGCCCCTTGTGATATATCCATCTTTACAAGAGAAACACCCTTTGCCCTGTATCCTATCCTCCACGAAGGCTCCACAACTTCCTTTTCGAAATCCTCATTCATAGCGCTTGCGTCTCTCAGTTCTGTCGGCTTAAACAGAGGTGTCCTTACTGTGATTGCAGCCATTGCCTCGCCTGTCCTGACATTGACAAGCCTGAGGTTTATGTCCCATGTCCCGCCGATTTCAGCAAGCGTGCCTGTAAGAATAATGTCTGCCATAAATAGTTTGCCAAGCACTTTTTCAGGAGTCTCTTTTGTAAGTCCGCTCAGGCTCAGTTCAAGTTCATTCATTATCGTCTTTAGTTTTGACCTCTCAACAACAGTGAAATGCCCTGAGTCAATAAGCATGGAAGTCAGTCCCTCAAGTGTTACTCTTCCTGCTTCTTTTTCCTTTCCTTTAATGACCTCAAAATCCGTTATGGCGATTATCTTCTTCGGAATTTTTAATTTTAATGCTGCGCCTGCGGCATACGCCTGGGGTTTTTCAAGGGCGATAATGACAGTATTTCCGCGCACTTCTTTTATAACAGCAGGAGCGCCGTTTATGTCCGTTTTTATTCCCTCAAGAAAAAGACTTTTCTGGACAACCTGCTGCGCAATTTCGCTTATGGGGATATCGGGAGTCTTTTTGAATTCAGGAAGTTTTAGAGACAAGATGATTTCATTTCCTGAAACGCTCTGGACCGTTGCCTCTACATATTGAAGACTCACCCGCTCAATCTGTTCGCCCTCTCCGGAAGGTTTGACAGCAGCGCAGCTTGTCAAAAAAAATATTGCCGTCAGAACTGAAAGAAATATCTTCATTTTTTCACTCCTTTTGCCTTTCTATAAAATGCGCTGTAGGACGTAATAAGCCTGTTGTCAGGCGATAAAACCTTTATGTCCAGCCTCCATTTATCGCCGCCCTTAAACGGAAGAAACATTCCGGTAACCAAAGCGCCTCCTCCGCTCGGTTGCGAGTCGTATCGACTGTCCACAACTGTAAAATTTGTCTTGCCAATTGTTTCTATCTGCTTCCTGAATTCAACTGAAGCTGTTTTGCCGGCTTTTGAAGGTTTGCCGCCAATATCCTTAAAATCCGTTACTATAACAGACTTTATGCCTCTTCTTGTTATTTCTCCCGCGACAATAACTGCTATATCTTTTAATTTTTGAATCTCTTCCTTAGATAAAGGAGGACTTTGTTTCTGTGCCTTCTCAGCAGGCAAGGCGTAAGCCGTAAACATAAATAAAAAAACGAATATAGAGCATAAAACTCGCACATTCATTATATTCTTCCCCTTACCTTAAACACGAAATCATAGTTCAGCAGGTCTTCCCATTTGTAGCCCTTCACTGTTGAACGTGTGTCATCGCCGTCCCCGAAAGAATTTCCCGGGATATAAAACCAGTTTACTATTGCCTCTCCTGAATGCCTGATGATTATCCAGTATCTGCCGGGATTGAGAACGGGCGATGGCTCATTAGGCATGGCAAATGCAAAATCAATCCAGTAATACCCGGGCCGGGGCTTTATACTGCTTAAAGGGACAAGCAAAGACCTTTCGCCAGAAAGACCTGGCCTGCCATCTTCATCTTTTACAACATCAACGTAGAGTGTGCCGTCGCCTCCGAATTTTCTCATTGCAAGCGAAACAGTATGCATGGCCATTTTATCTTCTATGGAAAATGCCTGTGCATAAACATAGCGTGATGTTACGTACTCTGCAGTCTCTTTATCAAGAATCCTCGTAGCAACATTGCCAACAGTCTGATAGGCGTCAACAAGAGTCGGGAATTCCATATTGCCGAATTCAACAATGCCTTTCTTTTTAGGAGGAGGCTTAACTGGAGGTTCTGGTTTTACTATTATCGGCGGCAGCGGTTTTTCAGGAGCAATTGTTTTTGCCATGAGATTATTGCTCATAATGTAAGCTACAGGAGCGCTCTTTGACGCCCTTAGTTTTATATTTGTTTCGTCATTGGTAAAAACCGCCTCTATGTTTTCATTGTAATTGGGCAGATAAGGCGATGCAGACCATGAGTCATTAATATCCTTTGAATCCAGTCCGTGCGTCTGCTTGATATGCC
The DNA here is from genome assembly GCA_030018605.1 of Thermodesulfovibrionales bacterium. Taxonomy (GTDB): domain Bacteria; phylum Nitrospirota; class Thermodesulfovibrionia; order Thermodesulfovibrionales; family UBA1546; genus UBA1546. The sequence continues at coordinate 960 of JASEHP010000104.1, read as the reverse complement.
TTGTTGAGGTGAACTGCCTTGACTGTTGGGGATCATAGGAAAGCCATCCCAGATCAGGGAAAAATATCTCCATCCATGCATGGCCACCCTGCCCCATGTCCTGCACAAGGTAACCGTTTTCAACAGGAACCTTCCATTGCCGCTTAAGGCTGATGCCGCCTACAATCCTTGAAGGAATTCCTGCAGCCCTGAGCAAAGCCATTGAAAGATGCGCAAAGTTCTGGCAGTTTCCTTTGCCTGTTTTCAATGTATACATTGCATCATACTGCGGGGGGTTATAGACATACTTAACATTGTCGGCAACCCAGTTAAGAACGGCATTCACGGCATCGTAGGTTGTCCTTGCATTGCCTGTAAGCTTCCTTGAAAGAGCAATGATTTCTTCGTTGTCGCTCTGAACCATCTGTGTCGGTTTGAGAAATACAGCGTCATTGCCTGATATTCCGCTTAAAGGGAACGGGGCATTGCTGTCCATAGAGCGCAGTTCTGCTCTTATGCTGGCATTGAATGATACTGTGACGCTGACACTCTGCCTTAAATTCTCCCACCTGACTTTCTTAAACCTGTTGCCGAATTTATCTATATCGTCAACAACTGACACCGGTTCAGGCGTAAACTTTATATTCAAGCTGTCAACGCCCTGCGACGTTGCCTTATTGGAAAATTCAGTTGGAAGGGCAAATTTAAAAGTTAGTGATTTTACGCTCTGCTGGACGTCAAAGCTTATCTGCTGCGACGTCTTTATCCTGCTTTCCAGATCTCCGTCAAGAATAAGGGTCTTGGCATGGGCCGGATTATAGAAAATCAGAATTAATAAAAAACACAAGGGATATATGCCTGATAATCTTTTCATTTTCTCAAACTAAACCTCCCTTTGAGTTTTCCAGCATCAGGGCTTATGCTTTTGTCCTGCTCGACATTTTCGGAACAACTATTTTGAGTTTAAAGTTAGTCCCACCA
>JASEHP010000103.1 GCA_030018605.1 Thermodesulfovibrionales bacterium | reverse complement strand
TTTTAGATGATTTAACCAGTACCTTCCCGGTTACATTTTAGATGATTTAATGCGTCTCCTTGCAAAAACAAGCGGAAAATTAGTAGAATTACTCGTATTCATAGCAATTTTTTCAGCGGGAGACTTATGGGAGAGATTGAAAAGCTAAGAAGTCAGATTGACGCCATTGACGAAGAGATACTTAAACTTCTTAATAAAAGGTCGCAGATCGTCCTTGATATCGCAAACATAAAACGCAATAACAAGTCAAAGTTCTATTCTCCTGAGCGCGAACGCCAGATTCTTGAAAGGCTGACATCACTTAATAAAGGGCCATTTCCCAATGACGCGGTGAGGTCAATTTACAAAGAGATACTCTCTGCGTCTTTATCGCTTGAAGAACCTTTAAAGATAGCTTATTTTGGCCCGGTTGCGACATTCACACACCTTGCCGCACTAAGGCATTTTGGCTCTTCGGCAGACTTTATGCCTGTTGAGAGCATAAAGAACGTATTTGAAGCAGTGGATTCAGGGAAAGCAGAATTCGGGGTTGTGCCCATAGAAAACTCCACGGAAGGAGTAGTGAGTTACACCCTTGACATGTTCATTGATTATGAGCTCAAGATAACAGCTGAGGTTATGCTTGAGATATCGCATAATCTGATTTCTTTAAGCGGCGGCAAAAAAGACATTAAAAAAATATATTCTCATCCCCAGCCGACAGCGCAGTGCCGAGGCTGGCTTGAAAGAAATCTTCCGAATGTAGAGATAGTTGAAGCTACAAGCACGGCCAAAGCCGCAGAACTTGCATCAAAAGACTCGTCATCAGCCGCAATCGCAAGCGAACTTGCCGCAAAGATATACAGCCTTAATTTTGTGGAGCGAAGCATAGAAGACAATAAGCACAACTACACACGGTTCCTTATAATCTCAAAAAACATTTCCCCGAAAACAGGAAAAGACAAGACATCAATCATGTTCTCTATCAAGGATAAACCCGGCGCGCTTTATGACATCCTTCAGCCAATTAAGAAGGCGAAGATAAACCTTACAAAACTGGAATCAAGGCCTTCCAGAAGAAAGGCATGGGAATACATATTCTTTGTGGACATGGATGGACATATAGAGGATAAAAAAGTCAAAAAAACCATAGAGAATATAAAAGATGGATGCCTCTATCTCAAATTCCTCGGCTCTTATCCGCATGGTGGCCAGTAGTGATAAAGGCTCCGGAACATATCAGTGCGCTCAGTCCGTACATCCCCGGCAAACCCATAGAAGAACTTGAAAGGGAACTCGGGATAAAAAACTCGATAAAGCTTGCCTCAAATGAAAATCCGATAGGCCCTTCTCCCGCAGCTGTCAGGGCAATAACAGCCGGGCTGAAAAAAACACTAAACAGATACCCTGATGGAAACGGGTATTATCTCAAAAATGCACTGGCAAAAAAACTCTCTGTCAAACCCGATGAGATAATCCTCGGAAACGGTTCAAACGAGCTTATTGACATTGCGGTAAGGACGTTCTTAACTCCTGGGGATGAAGCTGTCATGGCGCATCCTTCTTTCGTTGTTTACTCTATGGCTGTGCAGGCAGCAGGCGGAAAGGCAATTCAGGTTCCGCTCCGGGATTACAGGCACGACCTTGACGCAATGCTGAATGCTGTGACGCCAAAGACAAAGATGCTGTTTATAGCAAATCCCAATAATCCGACAGGAACAATGAATACAAAGGAAGAATTTGAAAGGCTGATGATAAATATCAGGAACGGCATACTTGTAGTTGTTGATGAGGCATACTATGAATATGTTACAGATGCCGGATATGCAGACAGCTTTAAACACTTCAGGGCAGGCAGGGATATATTAATCCTCAGAACCTTCTCCAAAATTTACGGGCTTGCAGGACTCAGGATCGGCTACGGCATTGCACCTCAGGGAATAATTACTGAAATGAATAAGGTACGGCCGCCGTTTAACACAAACTCCGTTGCGCAAAAAACCGCAATAGAGGCATTAAAGGACAAAGGCCACATCAAAAAATCAAAGGAGATAAACAACACAGGCAAAAAATACCTCTACAAAGAACTTTCTTCGCTCGGAATAAGGCATGTGCCCACAGAGGCAAATTTCATCTATATGCCTGTTGCCGATTCAATGAATATTTATAAAAACCTTCTTCATGCCGGAGTTATTGTCAGGCCCATGGGGCATGATGCAATACGGGTGACCATAGGCCTGCCTGAGGAGAATAGAAAATTTATCAAAGCGCTGAAAAGTGTTATAGCGTTATAGAGTTATAGCGTTTTTGCGTTACGGTATTAATAACACTGAACGCTTAACGCTTTACGGCATTTAATGGAGGAATAAATGGACATAATAGTTTTAAACCAAAAGGCTACTGAAAAAAACATCAACCATATCCTCAGGAAACTTGAGAGCAAAGGATTAAAGGCAACTATCTCAAGAGGCACGGAAAAAACAGTTATAGGCGTCATAGGCGATACATCACGTATAACAGAGGAAGAAGAGAATGCTGTTCGGGTTATGAAAGGTGTTGAGGATGTGGTGAGAATCCTCAAGCCGTATAAACTTGCAAGCAGGGATTTCAAGGCGCAGAACACAATCATAAAAGTCAAAGGGAAAGTTATCGGAGGCAAAAAAATACCTGTTATTGCGGGGCCGTGCGCTGTTGAAAACAGAGTCATAATGATGAACATTGCCGAGAAGGTTAAAGCAGCGGGGGCGTCGTTTATAAGAGGAGGTGCTTATAAACCAAGGACATCGCCTTATTCATTTCAGGGACTTGGAGAGGAAGGGCTTAAACATCTTGCTGAGGCGAGCAGGAAAACAGGGCTCCCTGTTGTCACAGAGATAATGGATCCGAGAGATATGGAGACAATACTTCAATATACGGACATAATTCAGATAGGGGCAAGGAATATGCAGAACTTCAGGCTGCTGCTTGAGGTCGGAATGTGCAATAAACCGGTTCTTCTCAAGAGAGGGCTTTCAGCCACAATCAAGGAATGGCTTATGGCGGCAGAGTATGTGATGTCAAAAGGCAATCAGGAAGTTATCCTCTGTGAAAGAGGCATAAGGACATTTGAGACGGCAACAAGGAACACCCTTGACCTCAGCGCTGTGCCTGTGCTGAAACAAAAAACGCATCTGCCTGTTGTAGTTGACCCGAGCCACGGCGTCGGCAAATGGGATCTGGTTGCTCCTATGGCAAAGGCTGCTGTTGCAGTCGGCGCAGACGGCCTTCTCATAGAAGTGCATACAAACCCTGAAAATGCAATGTCAGACGGAGAGCAGTCATTAAAGCCTGACGCATTCAAAAAACTGATGTCTGAATTAAAGCTGATAGCAAAGGCAGTGGGAAGGGAGATATAGATGGCAGTATCAAAGTATCAAAGGGTCAAAGTACAAAATTTCTCTGACACTCTGATACTCTGACGCTATGACACTAAATATGAATAAAGATATATTTTTCAATAAAGTCGCAATCCTCGGCGTGGGTTTAATCGGCGCATCATTTGCCCTTGCCATGAAGAAAAGAGGGCTATGCAGTCACATCACAGGCTGCGGCAGAAGAGAAAACAACCTCAAAAAGGCAGTGGAGATGAAGATAATTGATTCTTTGGGGATTGATGCAGCAAAGGCATGCGCCGATTCCGACCTTGTTTTATTCGCTATTCCTGTCGGCAAGTTTACGGAAACGGCAAAAAAAATCAACGGCTCTTTTAAAAAGGGCGCTATTGTAACAGATGTCGGCAGCGTCAAAGGAAAACTTGTAAGGGATATGGAAGCCCTGATGCCTGAAGGTGTAAGTTTCGTAGGCGGACATCCGATAGCAGGAAGCGATAAAACAGGAATAGAAACCGCATCGGCGGACTTATTTTCAGGCGCAAGATGCATATTAACGCCGACTGAAAAAACGGATAAGGCTGCCCTGAAAAAAGTCGCTGAATTGTGGGAATCAATCGGCTCAAAGGTCTCGACGCTGGACGCTGATGAGCATGACAGGATATACGCTGCCGTAAGCCACCTCCCCCATATTATTGCCTATGCAATCGTCAATACAGTGGCTGACATAAACAGATCCTATCTCGGATATGCCGGCAATGGGTTTAAGGATACGACACGAATTGCGGCAAGCTCCCCTGAATTATGGCGCGATATATCCCTGATGAACAGAGAGAATATTCTTGAGTTCATCGAGCTTTTCAAGAAAAATCTTGACGGTCTCGGCAGCCACTTGAAAAAATCAGATTCATGGGCTGTTGAAAAAGAATTTAAAAAAGCCAAGGCGCTGAGGGAAGATGTCAGATAGGATTGAATTTAAAAAGGCAAAAAGATTAAAAGGCGAAATTGTTCCCCCTCCGGATAAATCCATATCTCACAGGGCAGTCATCCTCTCCTCTTTGGCAAAAGGCAAAAGCATTGTCAGGAGTTTTCTCGGGGCAGAAGATACAATGAGTACCCTCAATGCTTTCAGAAAACTCGGCGTCAAAATAGAGGATAAAGGTAAAAAAATAATTATAGAGGGCAATGGCATCCGTGGCCTCAAAGAACCGGAAGATATAATTGACTGCGGCAACTCCGGCACAACAGCAAGACTTATGTCAGGCATACTCGCGGGGAATCCGTTTTTTTCCGTGCTTACAGGAGACGATTCTTTAAGGCAAAGACCCATGGCAAGGGTCATAAATCCTCTCAAAGAGATGGGAGCAGAAATTTCAGGAAGAGGCGGTGATAAATATCTTCCAATGGCAATAAAGGGACGAAAACTCAAGGCGATAAAATATGCCGTGCCTGTTGCAAGCGCGCAGGTCAAATCAGCGCTGCTTCTCGCAGGCCTCTATGCGGACGGAGAAACAGAGATATCAGAGCCTATAAAATCCCGCGACCATACAGAGCGGATGCTGTCGTCTTACGGGGCAAAGATTGGGATTGAAGGGCTCAAAATAAAGATTAAAGGCGGACAGAAATTAAAAGCAAGAAATATTGATGTGCCCGGCGATTTTTCATCTGCGGCATTTTTTATTGCCGCTGCACTGCTGATACCCGACTCTGATATAACGATAAAAAGTGTTGGCATAAATCCTACAAGAACAGGGCTGCTTGATGTCCTTAAATCAATGGGCGCGGAGATAAAACTGACAGATATCAGAGATATCTCGGGCGAGCCTGTCGCTGACATACACTGCAAAGGCGGGAAGAGATTAAATGGGGTAAGTATAACAAGGGAACAGATTCCTGCTCTTATTGATGAATTTCCAATATTGTGCATTGCAGCAACACAGGCAGGTGGTGTGACCACAATACGCGGCGCGGAAGAACTCAGGGTCAAAGAATCTGACAGAATAAAGGCAATGGCAACCGAGATGAGAAAGATGGGCGTAGAAGCAGAAGAACTAAGAGATGGAATTAGCATCAAGGGGAATGCGTCGCTTAAAGGCGCATCCATAAACAGCTATCGAGACCACAGGATTGCAATGGCATTCTCAATTGCCGCATTGACCGCAAGCGGCACAACAACCATAAAAGACGTTTCATCGGTGAATATATCCTTCCCAGGATTTTTTCAAATGCTCCGCAAGCTCTCACGCTGAATAACTTCTTGTAAAATATGTTCATAACATATACTATTGGCGGGAGGTAACTATGAAGATTGCAAAGATATTCAAGAATGTCAAGAAATCTGGCAATATAATATATATCCCCATAAAGGATACATGGGCATCTCTGTTTGACAGCCTTGATAAGTTTTCTGATGATTTCATGACCGAAAGAAAACAGCCCAAAGTTCAGACAATAACGCAAAAGAGTTCAGGGAAATAAAACATTTAAAGGTTATAGACTGGACTGCTTAGTTATTCAGGCATAATTACTTTTTTCGGTGTCTGTTTTGGAGTATGGAGAGGATTAATTTAC
>JASEHP010000102.1 GCA_030018605.1 Thermodesulfovibrionales bacterium | reverse complement strand
TACACCCTTATCTTTTTTACCGCAAGATTTTACACAGAAGATTTTACGCTACCCAAAACGCCAAGCGGCATCATTTTATTCCCCACGATTTTAGTGATTTTTGCTTCCCTTCTTCAACGTGAATGTGATATATTCCGCCCAAGAAATCAGGAAATACCCAATGGGTATAATACATGTTATCCACTCATCATGAACATCTGGAGGTGAAAACATGATATGGAAAATGGTGGCGGTCAATTTGTTGATAATAGTATTGATCACGGCGCACGCCGGTGAACCTGTTCGTAGTGGACAATTTCCCATCGTCGACGCACATGGGCATATCGGTGCTTCGTTTAACGTGACTAAGATCGTTGAATACATGGACAAGAATGGTGTGTCGAAACAAATCGTGATGGCGCGCGCTTATCCGGGCAAGGACGATTCTGATCTGCCGGGAGATGACCAATTGGCTCTTAAACTCGCCGAGACATATCCGGGACGTTTCTATCCGTTGGTAGGCATGCAACGCCCGCTGCTCACCGGCGCCCATAAATGGACTGCGCCGGACGCTGCTGTTGAGGCGCTGATTCGGCAAACAGAAAGCAAGCTCGCATCCGGGAAATTCTTTGGTATAGGAGAGTTCATCGTCCGTCACTGGGCCTATTCACCTGGACGCCACGCGGAACAGGACAATCCGATTTACTCTGAGTTGATGCGGCGCTTCAGTGTCCTTGCAGCCAAGTATGACGTTCCTATGGTGATACGCTATCCGACACTGGTCGCCGATTTTTCGAAATTGATAGCAGAAAACCATAGCACGCGATACGTATGGGCCCATAACTGTGGTTGCAGCAAAGCAGAGGTTATCCGCAGCCTGCTGTCGCGTTTTCCAAATCTGTTTTGTGATCTTGGAGGCATGACTAATGTAACAACAGGCTATGGGTCAGGATTTCCGCGCAAAGAGGAATTCACCTCGCTGATCGAGCGCTCTGGAGTACTTTTCCCGGAGATGAAATCTCTGTATGAAGAGTTTCCGGACCGCTTCATGGTGGGAACAGACGTTGCGCACGCGCCGTCCATGCGGTTCTATGAGGGACGCATACGGCGTTTTCGCGAGTTGCTTGAGCAACTTAGCCCGGAGACAAGAACAAAGATCGCCGAACAGAACGCGCTCCGCATTTTTAAGCTCGCAAGATAATGTAGTGGCGAGATCTTGGGAAAAATATGTTTTCACATCTCGAACAATGACAGCAAAGAGGGCGGACACTGGATTATCGGGCAAGGAATTTTTATTTTGCTCCTGGGATTGCCATGTGCCTTATAATCTTTCCTTCAACAAGGTAAACAACCATCTCAGCAATGTTTGTTGCATGGTCAGCAATTCTCTCTATGTATTTTGACACATATGTTATTTTTACGGCGCGAGAGACGGTTTTAGGATCCCGTATCATGAAAAATAAAAGCTCATTGAATACCTGCCAGTTAAGGTTATCAACCATGTCATCACGTGTGAGCACCTCACGCGCCAAAGCTGAATCTCCTTTCACAAGGGCATCCAATGCATCCCTTACCATTCCCTGAGCTATCTCTGCCATGCGGGGGATGTCAATATACGGTTTTAGCTGCGGTTCTTCGTTTAACTCTAATGCGCGCTCGGAGATATCAACAGCGATATCTCCAATCCTCTCAAGGTCAGTCGTAATCTTCATTGCAGTTGTTATCAGCCTCAGGTCGCCTGCACGCGGCTGTCTCAGGGCAATCAGTCTTATGCATTCCTCATCTATCTCAACATCAAGCGCATTTACCTGCGGGTCTTTGTCTATAACATCAGCTGCAAGTTTTGAATTTCTTTCAACAAGTGATTTTATCGAGTCGCTTATAGCCTTTTCCACAAGCGAGCCGAGCTTTAAGACCGTTCCCTTTAAATCCTCTAATTCTCTTTCAAATACAGTCGACATACACCCTCCTTATTATTCACCCTCCCCTTTGTCCCCTTCCATCAAGGGAGGGGAGGAATAGAGAAATTCTCCCTTCAAGATAGTAAACCCCAAGAGTCCCCTCTCCCCTTGCGGGAGAGGGCAAGGGTGAGGGGTGTAGTTGTTGAATAACTTCATCCAAACCTTCCGGTAATATATTCTTCTGTAAGCCTGTTAGAAGGGGCGGTAAATATCCTGTCAGTCTTGTCATACTCTACAATCTCGCCAAGATACATGAATGCCGTGTAATCAGAAACCCTCGCTGCCTGCTGCATATTATGAGTTACTATTATTATAGTTACCTCATCCTTAAGCTGTATTATAAGCTCTTCTATCTTTGAAGTTGCGGTGGGATCAAGCGCAGAGGTCGGCTCATCAAAAAGGAGAATCCTTGGATCAGTTGCAAGCGCCCTTGCTATGCATAGCCTCTGCTGCTGGCCTCCTGAAAGGTCAAAGGCAAGGTGATTAAGCCTGTCCTTTACCTCATCCCAAAGCGCAGCGCCTCTCAGTGACTTCTCCACTTTCTCATCCAGCACCGCTCTCTTCCTTATTCCTCTTACCCTCAGCCCATAGGCGACATTTTCATATATTGATTTTGGGAACGGGTTAGGTTTCTGAAAGACCATGCTTATCTGCATCCTTATCTCAATAGGGTCTATCTCAGGGGAAATGATATTGATATTGTCAGGATAGAGTGTAATCTCGCCCTCATACCTGTTATGCGGATAGAGGTCGTGCATGCGGTTAAAACATCTGAGAAATGTCGTTTTCCCACAGCCTGATGGCCCGATAAGTGCGCTTACTTTTCTGCGCTCTATCGGCAGGTTAATCTCCTTCAGGGCTTGGACACTGCCATAGTAGAAATTAAGTTTTTTTACTTCAGCCTTTAATTCTTTCACCATTTTATCTTCCTTCTGAACCTGTATCTTATATAAATTGCAAGCCCGTTCATGAGCAGCGTCATTGCCATAAGAACAAGGCCTGCTGCGGCTGCATTTAACTGAAATTCATGCTGGGGCCTTGATACCCAGTTAAACATCTGTATCGGCATGACAGTAAATGGATCAAACAGCCATTTGAATGATACGAAAGGGAATTCCGAAGAAAATGGAGACGATGGAAGAAAGGCTATGAATGTAAGCGCTCCAACGGTAATTATCGGAGCAGTCTCGCCTATCGCCCTTGAAAGCCCGATTATAATGCCGGTCAGAATCCCGCCTGTTGAATATGGGATTATATGAGACTGCACGGTCTGCCATTTTGTTGCGCCAAGTGCATAAGACGCCTCTCTTATTGAGTTAGGGATTGCCCTTATGGCTTCCCTTGTCGCCATAATAACCATTGGAAGAATTAAAAGCGCAAGCGCAAGCCCTCCTGTAAGAATGCTTTCGCCGAATTTAAAGAAATAGACGAATAATCCGAGAGCAAGAAGTCCATAAACTATTGAAGGAACTCCTGCAAGGTTTGCGATATTGATTTCAATAATATCAGTAAGCCAGTTTTTCCCTGCATACTCCTCAAGATAAATTCCTGCTGCAACACCAAGGGGAATTGCTGAGGATGCTGTTACAAACAGAACAAGGAAGCTTCCAACCCACGCAGAGAGTATTCCTGCCTCATCAGGAAACCGCGAGGGGAAAGACGTAAAAAATTTATAGCTCAATCGCGGGAATCCGTCCATAAATAAATCAGTCAGAAGTGTAAAAAGAAGGGCAAGCCCAACGAGGGTGGACAGAAGCCCTGTTATCCAGAAAACCGAATTCCAGAACTTAATGGTTCTTATTCTCTTTTTAATATCTTCCATACTATTCCCTATTTACGCATTACGCATTACGCATTACGGCCTTTAATATGCTTCCCTTATCCTTTTCCTGAACCAGAAGCCTATTAGGTTAAAGATAAGTGTTATCAGAAAAAGTGTTATGCCGGCAGCAAATATGGTTTTATATTCGATAGTGCCATGCGGAACATCCCCAAGGCTTACCGCAACAATGTAAGCAGTCAGGGTCTGGACAGGCTCAAGAGGGTTTGCTGTGAGGTTAGGCATACCTCCTGCTGCTATTGCAACAACCATTGTTTCACCGACAGCCCTTGAGATTCCGATGATAAATGCAGCTGCTATGCCTGAAAACGCTGAGGGGATAACAACCTTAAATGCGGTCTGGAGCTTTGTTGCGCCCATAGCGTAAGAGCCTTCCCTTATATGCATTGGAACTGCCTTCATTGCGTCTTCGCTCACAGAGCTTACATACGGGATTATCATTATCCCCATGATTATTCCGGGACTCAACGCATTGAACCCTGAAAGGTCAGGTATAAATTTCTGGAGTATAGGGGTTAAAAACAGCAAAGCAAAATAGCCGTATACCACTGTGGGCACTGCTGCCAGAAGTTCAAGGATTGGCTTTACAATCTCCTTTAACCTGTGCGGTGCGTATTCGCTTAGATAAACAGCGGCAGTCAATCCTAAAGGCAGCGCAACAATAAGAGCTATTGCTGTTGTAAGGAGCGTGCCAGAAACTAATGGCAGAATCCCGAATTTCGGCTCTGCAAAAAGCGGCGTCCACTGTCTTTCAGTAAGGAATTCTTTTAATGACACTTCCTTAAAAAATCCGAATGATTCATAGGAGAGAACAACAACGATGCCGATTGTTATTAGAACAGAGGAAAGGGCGCTCAGAAACAGCGCTGTCTCTATTGCCTTCTCTTTTAGCTTTTTGTATGAATTGTGTGCCATTTCAATTATTTCTTTTCACACTCCGGAATTAAGTTCAACAATATTATCCCAGACTTTTATTACAGGAATGTTACAGAGAGGTTAAGGTTGCGTTAAGACATAAAAAAGGACGCCGATATAGACGTCCTTTTTTTAACAATACTGCCTTATTTCTTTTCTTCCAGTTTTAAAAGTTCCTCTATCTTCATTCCTACTTTTTCTTCGCCGCCGAACATGCTGCCGGTCTTCATATTGGCGAATCTCTTCTGTGCAAGCTTGTAGGCATTCGCCGGCAGAGGAACATATTTGACCTGAGCGGAAAGCTTTGCCGCATTCTTGAGGTAGTATTCAACAAATTCTTTCACCTCCGGCTTTCCCGAGGCAGATTTCTTGCTTACATAGATAAACAACGGCCTGGAAAGAGGCGCATATGTTCCGTCCATAACAGTCTGCATGGCAGGTATTACCTCCTTGTTTGTCGCCTGGTTGACGATTGGCACAACCTTTAGCTTTTTCTTGTTTTCTTCGTAATATGCAAGGCCGAAATAACCAAGGGCGTTTTTATCTCCGGATATTCCCTGAACAAGAACATTGTCATCCTCGCTTGCCGTGAAATCACCCCTTGAAGATTTTGATTTGCCCATTATCGCCTCTGTGAAATAATCGAATGTTCCTGAATCAGCGCCGGGTCCAAAAAGTTTGAGCTTTGCATCAGGCCATTCAGGCCTTACATCGTTCCATTTCATGACTTTCCCCTGTGCAGCAGGCTCCCACAGCTTCTTGAGATCCGCAACAGTGAGGGATTCGACCCATGTATTCTTGGGGTTTACAATCACTGCCAGCCCATCATATGCAACAGGAAGCTCAATATACTCAATCCCCTGTTGCTTGCATACGTCTATCTCTTTCTTGAGTATCGGCCTTGATGCATCTGATATGTCTGTCTCTCCCCTGCAGAACTTCTTAAATCCACCGCCTGTGCCTGAGATGCCGACAGTGACTTTGACAGCGCCTTTTTTTGCCTTCTGGAATTCCTCAGCAACAGCCTCTGTAATAGGATAGACTGTGCTTGAGCCGTCAATCCTAATGATCTTGTCAGCGGCATTTACAATAGCTATGTTCATAAGCATCACAACTATCAGGACTCCTATACCCCCAATGATCTTCTTAAACATTTTTTGTCCTCCTTTAAAATTAGGTAATTATAAACGATTTGGCACCGTATTACATAGATTTTGAACCAAT
>JASEHP010000101.1 GCA_030018605.1 Thermodesulfovibrionales bacterium | reverse complement strand
GATCGGGAGGGTGTCGGGCATCATGCCCGACGCCCTCCTTTTTGCATTCAATGCCCTTAAAGCAGACACAATTGCGGCAGAAGCAAGCGTTATAGTAGATGAAATACCTGTAAGCGGCTTGTGCGGCAGCTGCGGCAAGAATTTTATTACGGAAGAAAAATATGTACTGTGCTGCCCTGAATGCAGCAGCGCCTCATTTATTATAAAAACAGGGCGTGAGCTTGAAATCATAGATATGGAAGTATTTTGATGAACAAACTAACAGTATGCAAAAAATTATCAGGGAGCAAATAAAGTGAAAGTTAAAGTCGTGACAAGAATACTTGAGGCAAATGAGAGAATAGCAGATGAAAACCGCAGGCTTTTTGATGAAGCAGGGGTCTATGTCATTAACCTGATGAGCGCGCCCGGCGCAGGCAAGACATCTCTGCTGGAAAAAACCATAGAAGAGCTAAATGGAAAAATAAAAACCGCTGTTATAGAAGGAGACATTGCAGGCACATCTGATGCCGAAAGGATTGGCAGTCTCGGAGTGCCGGTTATACAAATAAATACAGGCGGCGCATGCCATCTTGACGCTAACATGATTAACGAGGTTTTGGAATCTCTTCCTCTGAAGGAGACCGACCTGCTTTTTGTCGAAAACGTAGGAAATCTTGTATGCCCCGCGGAATTTAATATAGGCGAGGATATGAAGGCAATGGTTTTGAGCCTAACGGAAGGAGATGACAAGCCGTTAAAATATCCCCTGATGTTTCAGGAATCATCAGCCTTGATATTGAATAAGATTGACCTTCTGCCATATACAAATGTAAGCATGGAGAAAATCAGGAAAGACGCAATGTCTTTAAATCCTTCGCTGAAAATATTTGAGGTTTCATGCAAAACAGGCAAGGGAATACCGGAATGGACTGCATGGTTGACGAAGAAAGTTAAAGGTTGAAAGTTCCTGCCTCAGGCGGGTTCGCCGAGGCGAAAAAAAATTAAAACTAATTGAATGAACCGTGTCCTCATCAGTATCAAAGGCGTTGTGCAGGGAGTCGGCTTCAGGCCCTTTGTCTATAATCTTGCCAAATCCCTCAACCTGAAAGGCACGGTGACCAATACCGCAGACAGCGTGGCGATAGATATAGAAGGCGATGATATCACGTCATTTATAGACAGGCTTCCGAGAGAAGCGCCGCCGTTATCAGAGATAAGAAATATTGATGTTTCGCCCATGCCTTTTTGCGGTTATGAAGACTTTGAGATATTAAAAAGCAGCGACAGCGGAAGCTTTACGCTTATATCGCCTGATGTCTCCGTATGCGATGATTGCATCAAAGAAATGACGGATAAAGACAACAGGTGCTATCTTTATCCCTTCATAAACTGCGTTAACTGCGGGCCAAGGTATACAATCACAAAGGCTGTCCCGTACGACAGGCAAAATACCACCATGTCTGTCTTTGAGATGTGCGATGAATGCAAATCCGAATATAACAATCCCGCTGACAGGAGGTTCCATGCCCAGCCAAATGCATGTCCTGAATGCGGGCCGCATTTAGAGTTGAAAATTCAAAATTCAAAATTCAAAATTTATGAAAAAGAAAATCCTATTGAATCAGCCATAAATATTTTGAAACAAGGCGGTATTGTTGCCATTAAAGGGCTTGGCGGTTTTCATATCGCGTGTGACGCCGCAAACAAAGACGCTGTTGAAAGATTAAGAGAAAGGAAAAGAAAGAGCAACAAACCCTTTGCCCTCATGGCGCCGGATGCGGAGACAATAAGAAAATACTGCGGGATGCGGTTGGAAGAGGAAGAACTCCTGACTTCCAATAAAAGGCCGATAGTGCTTCTCAGGAAGAAAACCATAAAAGACAATTTAGCGCCCTTGCCTGAATCGATAAGCCCTAATAATCTGCATATAGGCTTCATGCTTCCCTACACTCCCCTTCATTACCTGTTATTTTATTATCCCGCGTTTCAAAGCCAATCCCTAACCCCTAATCCCCAATCCCCAAACTTTGACGCCCTTATTATGACAAGCGGAAACCTTTCTGAAGAGCCGATTGTTGTCAGCAATAACGAGGCAGAAGCAAAATTCCCCGATATAGTTGATGCCTTTCTGACACATAACAGGGATATTTTCATGCGTGTAGATGATTCTGTTGTAAGAAATCATTTCATTGGTCATAGGACAAAACCTCTCTTCATCCGCCGGTCAAGGGGTTATGCGCCTGAACCTATACTTCTCGATGACGACGGCCCTGAAGTGCTTGGCTGCGGGGCCGATTTAAAAAACACATTTACCCTCACAAAAGGCAGTTATGCCATTCCAAGCCAGCACATCGGAGACATGGAAAATTACGAAACAGTGAAGTTTTTTGAGGAGAGCCTTGAGAATCTCAAGAAAGTTTACAGGGTGAATCCCGTTGCTGTGGGATATGACCTGCATCTCAATTATCTTTCAACAAAATGGGCTCTGGCTCAACAGTCAGAAACAAAAAACCCGTCACTCGTCACTCGTCACTCGTCACTGTCTTTTTACGGAATCCAGCATCATTATGCGCATATTGCATCTGTCATGGCGGAAAATGGAATAAAGAGAAAAGTCATAGGCGTGGCATTTGACGGCACAGGTTACGGCACTGACGGGAATCTGTGGGGAAGTGAATTCCTGATTGCCGGTATAGACGGCTTTAAGAGGGCTGGACATTTTAAATACATACCGCTTCCCGGAGGAGAAACTGCAATCAGAGAGCCGTGGAGGGTTGCTGTCAGCTACATAAAATATATCACCGGAGCAGATGCCGCGCACTATCTGGAGTCCATAGCCTTTGTTAAAAAATACGGCAGTGAAAAGATAAATGCCATTCTCAGAATCATTGACAATAGGGATTTCTCGCCGCTCTCATCAAGCGCGGGGAGGCTCTTTGATGCAGTCTCGGCAATGCTCGGCATATGCGATATAAACACCTTTGAGGGCGAGGCGGCAATGGCGCTTGAATCTTATACAATAAGCGGCATAGAGGAAGACTACCCTGCTGACATCGGATTGAAAGACAGGATTGAAATAGACTTTTGCCTGGCTCTGTTCAGGCTGATACAGGATATGGCAAAAGGCGTCGGAAAAGATATTATCGCCACTAAGTTCCACAACACCATAGTCACCATTATCACAGGAGTCGTCCAACGGCTCGGCATGGTTCATAAGCTGCATGATGTGGTTTTAAGCGGCGGTGTTTTTCAGAACATGTATCTTTTGGAAAATACGGTTGACAGGCTGAAATCAATAGGGATGAACATTTATACTAATGAAAAGGTTCCTGCAAATGACGCAGGCATATCGCTGGGACAGGCGTATATAGTCAGGGAAAGGATGAAACAATTGTCCCGGACTGGAAAAACATAGGGTAACAATGGGTCAGACTGTTGAAGCGTTAAAAAACCTTATGAAGAATATCGGGAAGCCTGCAAGGCTTATGGAGGTCTGCGGCACACATACTGTTGCTATATTCAGGCAGGGCGTCAGGGAACTGCTGCCTGAGGGGTTAAGCCTTATAAGCGGCCCAGGCTGCCCTGTGTGCGTCACTTCAGTTGAGGATATTGAGAAGGCAATAGAGCTTTCAAGAAAAGAAAACCTCATATTCACTACTTTCGGCGACATGATGAGAGTGCCCGGCATCAAGAAAAATCTCTCGGAAGCCAAAGCAGAAGGCTCGGATATAAGAGTCCTTTATTCTCCGCTGGACGCACTAAAGATTGCCATGGAAAATAAAAACAAAAAGATTGTATTTTTTGCAACAGGTTTTGAGACAACATCACCATCTGTGGCTGCTACACTTTTTGAGGCGGAGGCATCAGGAATCGATAATTTCTATATCTACTCCGTTCACAAAATTGTCCCGCCTGCTCTGGACGCGCTGCTAAGTTCAGGCGAGGTAAAGATTGACGGGTTTATAATGCCCGGGCATGTCAGCGCCATCATCGGCAGCAAGCCGTACAAATTCATAAGCGACAAGTATCATAAACCGTCCGTGATAACAGGCTTTGAAGCGGGAGACATACTTCAGGGAATAAACATGCTTCTTGAACAGATAGCATCAAATAGGTGGGAAGTTGAAATACAGTATAACAAAGTTGTTCGTGAAGAAGGAAATCCCAAGGCGGTCGCGCTGATAAACGAATATTTCGAGCTGTGTGACGCATACTGGAGAGGGATCGGGACAATACCGATGAGCGGGCTTAAGCTGAGAGAAAAATATAGACACAGGGACATAAATTCAGTCATAAACGTCGGGATTCCATTCGGTTCGAAACCGCAGGAACCACAGGGATGCTCCTGCGGAGAGATTCTTAAAGGCATTAAAACACCCGATGAATGCCCGCTTTTTGCGAATGTATGCACGCCGGAAAGCCCTGTCGGAGCATGCATGGTGAGCACGGAGGGAAGCTGCGCGGCATATTACAAATACGGAGGTCATAAATGATAGTAAGCAGGACTGCCTTTCGCTTGCTACGATATTTTTCGACAGCTCTAAGCTCATTCCGCTACATCCTCGAAACTCGTTCCGAAAGCATTCGGAACTCAGACAGTCGAGGCTGTGGCCGCTTCATTTCGCCAAGAACTGTTACCGAAAAATCTCTGATGCCGCTCAAGCCAATCCTGCTGACTTTAGATTTTGTGGGAGGATTCGGTGGATAAAATACTTCTTGCGCATGGAAGCGGCGGAACTGCAATGCATAAGTTAATAAGGGAATATTTCGTCCCTGAATTTGAGATGAAGAGTATGGGAGACTCAGTAATTATTGATTTCACCCAAATTGCAGAAGATGTCATTGCGAGGAGCAAAGCGACGTGGCAATCTAATACTGCTTCGCCTCTGGCTCGCAATGACAAAAGAGATAGACTCAGGATTGCCTTTACAACCGACTCTTATGTTGTCTCTCCTGTTTTTTTTCCGGGAGGAAATATCGGCGAACTTGCGGTTTACGGCACAGTGAATGACCTCTCAATGGTAGGCGCAAAACCGCTTTGTATGAGCGCAGGGTTGATACTTGAAGAAGGATTTTCTATGAACGACCTGAAAAAGATTCTTTCATCAATGGCAGACGCAGCCAAAAGGTCAGGGGTAAAGATTATTGCAGGCGACACAAAGGTTGTCAACAGGGGAAAGGGAGACGGGATATTCATAAACACATCAGGCATCGGCATCCTTGACGACGGAGTAAATATTTCGCCCTCAAATATAAAACCAGGGGATAAAATCATCGTAAGCGGAACAATCGGCAACCACGGAGTTGCTGTCATGGCTGAAAGAAACGGGTTGAGCTTCAATCCTCCTGTCCTGAGCGACACAGCGCCGCTGAATCAGATGGTGCAGGAGATTGTCGGATACGGCGGTGTGCACGCAATGAGAGACCCTACAAGGGGAGGACTGGCTACAACACTCAAGGAAATCGCTCTGGAATCAGGCCTATGCTTTTCTATAAGAGAAGCGTCAATCCCCATCCCTGACGGAGTAAGAGGCGCATCCGAACTTTTAGGCATTGATCCTCTTTACATTGCAAATGAAGGCATCTTAATCGCTGTTGTCAGAAAAGATGCCGCTGAAAGCCTGCTTGCGATACTGAGGAAAAACCCTTTGGGAAAAGACGCTAATATTATCGGCGAAGTCGCTGAATCGCCCAAAGGAAATGTCCTGCTTAAAACAAGAATCGGCGGAACACGCATGATAGATATGCTTTCAGGCGAGCAACTGCCGAGGATATGCTGAAACACAATGCAAGATGCAAGATACATGATGCAGGACTCAGGATAATGTTGTTTGTGTAGCGTATCGTGTATCATGTATCATGCATCGGAAGCATAGTTATTGGGTGAAAGGTAAATAGAACAAAGGCATTTATAGTAATTTTAGGCATAATTACTTTTTTCGGTGTCTGTTTTGGAGTATGGAGAGGATTAATT
>JASEHP010000100.1 GCA_030018605.1 Thermodesulfovibrionales bacterium | reverse complement strand
TCTCATAATGTTAAATTCCAAATTAAGGAGAATTCTTTATAGTTGACTCCTTTTAATATATAGATCTTATCTTCCCTGTCTTACAGTCAAGAACAACCCTGTCAGCTAAATCCTTGTCTTTGTAAACATCAGCCTCAATAAACCGTCCCTCTTTTTTCGTTATGACAACAGTCATTCCTTTCTCTTTGTAATATTTTTCAAGCGCCCTGACAGCCTCTTCATACTTTGCCTCTTTTTTGCAATACCCGTATTGACCGCACAATGGGCATGAAACGCCGTAGGGTGTAATGCCTTTCTCCTGCGCCTCTTTTTTTGTCTCTGCATGAGAATTGCCTGACATAAATGCTGTCAGTGCTGCTATGGCTAACCACCGTATCATGAGTAGAAGATAGCACTAAATTTTGAAGGAATTATGAAGAGGGATAAGATGCTTACCACGAGAGATATATTGCTGCCGAACCCTTTGAGCGACATCAGGGAATTTTTAGCAACAAATCTTGGCGAAGTGGAAGACAAGCAATTTCAACTGTCTGAGCCGAAGGCGAGTTTTGAAATTGCCTGTAACGAGCCTTAGATTTGTTGCTAAAAATTCCCTGCAAAAAGCGAAAAGGTGTCCGGTTGCAATGGTCTCACGCGCTTTTTAGAGGCAGGTATACCCTGAATGTTGTCCCTTTATCTATTATGCTTTTGACCTCAACCCTGCCGGCCATCACTTCAACGAGTTCTTTGACTATTGCAAGGCCAAGCCCCAGACTCTCGGCATCTGATTTGGCCCCTCTGTAAAAACGGTTGAATATCAAAGGGATCTCGTTTTCAGGCATTCCCCTGCCTGAGTCCTTTATCTCAATAAAAAACATTTCTCCTTCTGTCCCGTAGTCAATACTTACACTGCCTTTTTCCGTAAACTTCAGGGAATTGGATATTATGTTCCTTGTTATCTTTTCAAGTTTTTCAATATCTGTGGAAATAAAAAGATTGTCTTCTCTTAGAATCTTTATAGCAAGACTTTTTTGTTTAAATGCCGGAAGCATCTCATTGCAGATTCCAGAAAGAAATTCCCTCAGGTTTATCTCTGCTGTCTCTCCTTTAGTAAAGAAACTCGCCTCTGCCATTGTAATATCTTCTATGCCTTTTACGAGCTTTATCAGACTCTCAATCTCATTTTTTATGTTTTCCAGCCCTTTTTCTCTTTCTACCACTCCGTCAGCCATTGCCTCTGCATGGGTCTTAAGGATTGTCAGTGGTGTTCTTAGTTCATGCGCAATATTGGAAAAAAGATGTTTCCTCAGTTCCTCCTCTCTCTGCAGAGATTCTGCCATTTTATTGAAAGCTGCCGACAATTTCCCTATCTCATCATGGGACGTGGCGCTTGTCCTTACCTTGAAATCTCCACCGGCAATCTTATCCACTGCTTTTTTTAAGTCCATTATGGGTTTTGAAAGGTAGCGGCTCAGGAGGAAGGCGATTAACAGCGAGCCTCCTCCTGCAATCAGAAACGAGACATAAAGGAAATTTTTTGTCCTTTTTTTGAATATGGATTCTTTTTCTTTTATCTCCTGTTTCTGAAACGGCTGCGAAAGGAGCGTCCCGATTTTTTTGCCCTTTGCATAAAGCGGGTAGTCAGTAAATTTCCCCTCTGTTTCGTGTGTATGGATATGGAAGTGTTCGTCCATTCTTTGCTTCATAGATTCAGAAAGGGATTCCATCACCTCATGAGATGAGATGATTTCCTTGCCGGTATTATCAAGAACCTTCACATTAATGCCGAGCATCATTGCCCAGTGTATGGATTCAGAGAGAGAGCCCTTGTTCCATTCCCCGTCAGAATAGCTTCCTTCAACAGATGCAAGTATCCAGTAAAACTGATCCTCCCTCACTCCATTAACATAATTGTCAAAGTCTCTTATTATCAGCCATTCAAAGATGAAGTTTGAAAGAAGCGCTGCGAGGATTATTGCTATGAAGGCAAGGAAGATTTTGGTTTTCATCAATCTCGAACTCCTATAAATTTATACCCCGCTCCATAGACCGTCTTTATGAATACTGGCTTCTGGATGTTGTCCTCTATCTTGTGCCTGATATTCTTTATATGTGCGTCAATGACCCTGTCGTAACCTTCAAAATCATATCCCTGAACCGTATTCGTAAGCTGGAGCCTGCTGAGGACAGCGCCCGGTCTTTCTGCAAGGCAGAGCAGTATCCTGAATTCAGTTGTTGTAAGGGAAACAGGCGCTTCTCGTTTTTTAACCTCCATTGAGGTGGTGTCTATTATAAGTACCCCCTTGTTAAAAGAGAGAATTTTTTTCTCTCCTTTTTTTGTTCTTCTCAGATGTGCCTTTACCCTTGCAGCGAGCTCTCTTGGGCTGAAAGGCTTGATAACGTAGTCGTCGGCGCCGATTCCAAGGCCTTTGACTCTTTCGTCTTCAGAACTTTTTGCTGTGAGCATGATTATCGGTACGTCGGATATTCCGCGTATTGAACGGCAGACTTCTTCTCCTTCCATATCAGGGAGCCTGAGGTCAAGGATGATGAGGTCAAATCTGTCTTTGATCAGCCGCAACGCCTTTTCTCCTGTGTCTACAATAGTTACATGAAATCCCTCTCTTTCAAGATAGGACTTTACGATATCGGATATCTTTTGTTCGTCTTCAACTATGAGAATCTTTTCGTTGTTCATAAATCAGTGCCCCTTGTCATTGCGAGCGCAGCGTGGCAATCTTTCTGCTCTGAGATTGCTTCGTCATTTTATTCCTCGCAATGACCTGTGCGCATCATTGTTTTCATTATAAGTGCTGAGGCAGGTTTGGGCAAGGAGAGATTTTTGCTATTTTATCTTATACTCTTTAATCTTGGTCCGTAAGGTATTCCTGTTAATCCCGAGGGTTTTTGCCGCTTTTAGCTGATTGCCTTTTGTCTCTTTAAGCACAATGCTTATCAGCGCCTTCTCAACTTCAGACATTACGGTTGTGTGCAGGTTGGCGGTTTCAAGCTGTGTCATATCTTTCAGATACTTCTTCAGTTTATCCTCAAGGAATTCTTTTATTGAATAAGAGTTTCCTTCTTCAACATGGAGGTCGCGTTTTTCTATTGTTGTGCCGTTTGACAGGATACAGGCGCTTTTTATTGTGTTTTCCAGCTCTCTGACATTGCCGGGCCAGTCATGCTTTGCTATAAAATCTTTTGCCTCTTTCGAGAGTTCTTTCTGTCCTGTATTAAATTTTTTCTGTGCCTCTTTAAGGAAGTGCTTTGCGAGGTGAAGGACATCTTCCCTGCGGTCTCTTAATGGAGGCAGTTTAATCTGCACGACATTAAATCTGTAATAAAGGTCTTCCCTGAATGTTCCTTTGCTTACGGCATCTTTCAGGTTCTTGTTTGTTGCTCCTATTATCCTTGCATCCGCCTTTGTCACCTTGTTGCCCCCGAGAGGGCTGAATTCATTGTCCTGCAAAAACCTAAGAAGTTTTGCCTGAAGGTTCATGTCAAGTTCTGATATCTCATCAAGGAATAATGTGCCGCCGCCTGCTGATTCTATTTTCCCTATGCGCTTGTCTTTTGCTCCTGTGAATGCGCCTTTTTCCCACCCGAAAAGTTCTGCCTCAATGAGGTCTTTAGGCATTGATGCGCAGTTTATTGCAATGAACGGGCCGGAACTTCTTTTGCTGTTGTGGTGTATTGCCTTTGCAACAAGCTCTTTGCCTGTTCCGCTTTCGCCTGTGACGAGAACCGTGATGTCCTTTGCCGCAACTCTGCCTATTTCTTTGAACACCTTAAGTATCTTTTCACTCCTTCCCACTATCTCGGGCGCTTCTGTTTCTGTCTCCTTGAACTTTTTGAGTTCTTCCCTCAAAGCCATATCCTTAAATGCCTTTTCAACGACTATCTTGAGTTCCTCAATGTCAAAGGGCTTTTCAATATAGTCATAAGCGCCTTCTTTCATCGCATCTATTGTGCTTTCCATTTTTCCGTGGGCTGTTATCATTATCACTGTTGCATCCGGATTGGATGATTTAATTTCGCGAAGCCCGTCAAGGCCGTTTCCGTCAGGAAGAATGAGATCAAGCAGTATAACCTGCGGACCGTCTTTTACGGCCTTCATCCCGGAGGTAAGTTTTGTGTGCGAGACGGTAGTATAGCCCTGCGGTTCGAGCGCCTTTTCTACGACCCACGCTATGCTTTCGTCATCGTCAATTATCAGGACTTCTTTGTTCATTTCCCCCTCTACGAATCTGAGGCAAAAGGTATATAAACATTAAATGTGGTTCCTTTGTCAATCTGGCTTTCAACCTTAATGAACCCCTTGTGGTCAAGAATGATTTTTTTTGACAGGGCAAGCCCGATGCCTGTTCCGTGTTTTTTCTTAGTATAAAACGGGAGGAATATTTTTGGAATATCCTCTGAAGGTATTCCCACGCCCGTGTCCTTTACGGAAATGACAGCCCAGCGTTTTGGCTTGCCCTTCTGCCGCACATATTCACTTGATACGCCTGTGAGGACTGTCAGGCTTCCTCCTTTTTTCATCGCCTCTATGGCATTTTTTATTATATTCAGAAATGCCTGAAGCAGTTTCCCTTCATCGCCCATAACTCTCGGAAGGCTCAGGTCATATGTCTTTTGCAATATAATGCCCTTGTCTTTCATTGGGATGTCCATGATAGACAATGCTTTTTCCAGAACTTCATGAATATTAAGCGGGTGGAATGACGGTTTTTTGCAGATTGTAAGATAATTCTGCAGCACTGAATTCAACCTGTCCGTTTCTTTAATTATAAGATTAATGTATTCAGCGATGCCTTCTGTCTGCGTTCTTTCACGCAGGAGCTGTGCCGCTCCTTTTATGCCGCCGAGCGGGTTTTTAATCTCATGGGCTAAAGTGCCGAGAAGATATATCAGGGAGTCAAACTGGTAATCCTCTCTCCCTGCAATGGCGATGTTTTCCTTTAGTGAAAGGACAGCGCCCTGAGTTTCTACCTGAACAAAAAACGGCGAAATATTGAAGTCAGCATTTATCACTCTGCCGATATTTATATTTACTCCTCTGCCGCTGAAGGAACGCTCTTCGGATATGGACTTTCTTATCAATCCTGCTATGGTTTTTTCATCAGGGAATAGTTCGTTGAACTTTTTTCCTGTTGCTTCTTTCAGGCTTTTTCCCAGAAGCTCTTCGCCGGTTCTGTTTACGAATTGCATTACTGCCTTTCTGTCAAACAGAATAATGGCGTCTTCAATGCTGTTTATCAGTGCCTCAAATGGAAACATTATTTTAGTGGGGGTCTGAGGTTTCAAGGGTTCGAGGGTTTAAGACTCCTTTTTCTTCTTGCCCTTGGCCTCTTGACACCTTGATACCTTGAGACCCTCAACTTATAATTCTCTGTGGGTGAGTGTAAACGTTGAGCCTATCCCCCCGGACAAATCCGACGAGCGTAATCCCCCGTAATTCTGCGATATCAATCGCAAGATGGGTTGGCGCTGTCCTGCTTGCAACTATCGGGATGCCCCATCTGGAGCATTTTGATGCAATTTCTGAGGAAAGCCTTCCGCTTGCGAGCATCAGCTTTCCTGCGAGCCCTATGTTTTCAAGCACAGAATATCCTATGACCTTGTCAACCGCATTATGCCTTCCGATATCCTCTGCGAATGCGATAATGTGCTTCCCGTCTGAAAGCGCGGCGCTGTGAACGCAGCCTGTAAGCCTGTACAGGTCTGAGCGAAGCTGAAATTCTTTGAAGATGCCGAGAAGGCTCTTTGCCTCTATTGAAAATTCATCTGTAATCTTTTCATCCTCTATTTTTTTTACAAATGTGATGCCGCCTACACAGCCTGACGTTATAACTCTGTTCTCTTTAGGGATAACTGCGTCTGCTGAATTTATGTTGACAACAATATCGTCGCCGTATTCTATGCTCATCCTGTCAGCGCACCATTCGCCTTTAATAATACCCTCTGTCATGAGTATCCCTACT